>NZ_JBIVGD010000002.1:0-245736 GCF_044748465.1 Paenarthrobacter sp. NPDC089988 | reverse complement strand
GGGGCTTCGGGGCCCGCGGGTTGGGTGGCGGGGGGCTTGCGCCCGCGCTTATTGCCCCCCCCCCCCCCCCCCCCCCCGGGGGGGGGGGCCCCCCGACGTCGTTATTGCCGTATTAGTTGGCCGGGTAATTGCGCTCCGGCTCCCCCGTGTAGAGCTGCCGCGGACGGCCGATCTTGGTCTGGGGATCGTTGATCATTTCGCGCCACTGGGCAATCCAGCCCGGAAGCCGGCCAATGGCAAAGAGCACGGTGAACATCTTCTCCGGGAAGCCCATCGCCTTGTAGATGAGGCCGGTGTAGAAGTCGACATTCGGGTACAGCTTGCGCTGGATGAAGTAGTCGTCCGCGAGGGCCTTCTCTTCGAGGCGCATGGCGATGTCCAGCAGTTCGTCGTTGCCGCCAAGCTTCCCGAGGACCTCGTGGGCCGTGGCCTTGATGATTTTGGCGCGGGGATCGTAGTTCTTGTAGACGCGGTGTCCGAAGCCCATGAGGCGGACGCCGTCTTCCTTGTTCTTGACCTTCTCCATGTAGTCCTCGGGCTTGATGCCGTCGGCCTGGATCTGGCGGAGCATCTTGAGGACGGCCTCGTTGGCGCCACCGTGGGCGGGACCGAAGAGGGCGTTGATGCCGGCGGATACCGACGCGAAGAGGTTCGCGTTGGACGAGCCCACCAGGCGCACAGTGGAGGTGGAGCAGTTCTGCTCGTGGTCCGCGTGCAGGATGAGCAGGAGGTCCAGCGCCTTGACCACAACCGGGTCCAGCTCGTACTGCTCAGCCGGAAGGCCGAAGCTCAGGCGGAGGAAGTTCTCCACGAGGTTCATGGAGTTGTCCGGGTACAGCATGGGCTGGCCGATGGACTTCTTGTGGGCGTACGCCGCGATGACCGGAAGCTTGGCCATGAGGCGGATGGTGGAAACCTCCACGTGCTCCGCGTTGAACGGATCCAGCGAGTCCTGGTAGAAGGTGGACAGCGCGGAAACGGCCGAGGAGAGAACGGGCATGGGGTGCGCGTCGCGGGGGAAGCCGCCGAAGAAGCCCTTCAGTTCCTCGTGGAGGAGCGTGTGGCGGCGGATGCGCTGATCGAACTCTTCCAGTTCGGTGGGGGTGGGGAGGTTGCCGTAGATCAGCAGGTAGGAAACTTCCAGGAAGCTTGAGTGCTGGGCCAACTGCTCGATCGGGTAACCGCGGTACCGCAGGATGCCTGCGTCTCCGTCGATGTAGGTGATGGCCGACGTGGTGGCGGCTGTGTTCATGAAGCCGGGGTCATAGGCAACGGCGCCCGTCTGCTTCAGCAGCTTGGAAACGTCATAACCTTCGTTTCCTTCTACAACCTTGATGCGCGGCAGTTCGAGTTCGCCGCCGGCATGGCGCAGTGTCGCGCTGGTGGTCTCAGTCATGGAGTCCCCTTCATGAGGCCTCTGGGCCTCTATAGAACGCTTGTCCAACCAACTCTTGGTGACGCCGCATTCGGCCCCACTGTTGCAGGGCTCCAACGGCCGAAGTGCTTTCTTATTGAAGGCCACCATTGATAGTCAATTAAAAAGTTACCGCCAGTAACCCCCCGGAACTAATCCGTGCCGTCTGGTTACTGGCGGAAACACAGCGTTTGTGCTGCAAGTCACAGCATCGTTATGAGGCTGAGTTTAACCTCTCCACGGCAGCGTCAATGCGTTCGTCGGAACCGGTCAGGGCCACGCGGATGAAGCCGTTGCCCGCGTCGCCGTAGAAAACACCGGGACCCACTACGATGCCCAAATCCGCAAAGCGCGCCACCGTGTCCCATGTGGCTTCACCGGCCGTGGACCAGAGGTACAGCCCGGCCTTCGACTCGTGGATCTGCAGGCCGAACTTCTCAAGCGCCGGAACGATCCGTTCACGCCGGCTGCGGTAGAGATCCTTTTGCGCCAGCACATGCCCGGAGTCCCCAAGAGCCACACGCATCGCTTCCTGGACCGGGAAAGGGACAATCATCCCGGCATGCTTGCGGCTGTTGACCAGGTTGGCCATGATCGCGGAGTCTCCGGCAACGAAGGCTGCCCGGTACCCGGCGAGGTTTGACTGCTTGCTGAGGGAGTAGACACTCAACAGCCCATCGGTGGAACCGCCCGTGACCCGGGGATCCAGTACGCTCGGCACTGCTTCGCCGCCCCGCTGCGCATCCCATTCGCCCCAGCCGAGCTCGGCATAGCATTCGTCGGAGGCCACGACGGCACCGACTTCACGGGCCTGGCCGACGATTTCACGCAGGGACTCAACACCGCGCACGCTTCCGGTGGGATTCCCCGGAGAATTGATCCACACCAGCCGCACCTTGGCACGGGTGGCAGCGTCCAGTTCATCCAGGTTGTCCGCGGCCACGGCGGTGGCTCCGGCGAGCATCGCCCCGATGTCGTAGGTCGGATAGGCTACAGTCGGCCTGACCACAACGTCGCCACTTCCCAGGCCGAGCAGGAACGGGAGCCAAGCCACCAGTTCCTTGGAGCCTACGGTTGGCATGACGTCGCGGGGATCAAGCCCCGGAACCCCGCGTCGGGTGGCAAACCAATCAACCACGGCCTGCCGCAACGGCTCGGTTCCGTGGACAGTGGGGTAGCCGTGGGCGTCAGAAGCCGCTGCGAGGGCATCACGGATGAGGCCCGGCGTGGGATCCACGGGCGTGCCGATGGACAGGTTCACTGCACCGCCAGGGTGCTTCGCAGCCGTGGCAGCGTAGGGCGCCATGGCTTCCCACGGGTAGTCAGGCAGGTTAAGGCCGAAAGCCGGTGCCGCGGAGATCAAGGGTGCAACCGCCCTTAGTGGTCTTGGTTCTGCGGCGGCAGCGCGGCAATGAACGGGTGGTCCTTACCGGTGTTGCCGATCTTCGCAGCGCCGCCGGGCGAGCCAAGGTCGTCGAAGAACTCCACATTGGCCTTGTAGTAGTCGGCCCACTCTTCTGGGGTGTCATCCTCGTAGTAGATGGCTTCCACCGGGCACACGGGCTCGCAGGCACCGCAGTCGACGCATTCGTCGGGGTGGATGTAGAGGGAACGCTCACCTTCGTAAATGCAGTCGACAGGGCATTCTTCAATACATGCCTTGTCCTTGACATCCACACACGGCTGCGCGATTACGTACGTCACGTCCCAGACCTCTCAACGGTTTGTCCCGGCGAAGGCCGGGTTAATACGGCCGGCTCCATGCCGGGCACTGAACTTCCGAGCCTATTATCCAACAGGGCTGTGACGCCAACCTAGCCCGCGTCTTAGTATGAATCGGTGACTCCCCCGCATTTGCCGCCCAGACAATTCCTCCTCACCGCAGAACCAGGTACCCGCGTGGTGGTCCGGTACAAGATCGAGGAAGGTCTGACGGATGCGCTGGGCTACTTGGTGGCAGCCAACGGAAACAGTTGCACCGTGCGGACCCGGACCTCCGACGTCGAAATTCCGCTTGCCATGGTGATCGCGGCCAAGCAGGTTCCGCCACCGCCACCCCGGCGGTCCGCCGTTAACCGTCCCTGAGGGCCGCTTTCCACCTGGCCAACAGCCAGGCCGCGACCACAAGCATCAACAAGGTCACACCGGCAATGCCAAAGACCCATACGTTTCCCGGCAGGTCGCCGAGCACCAAGCGCTTGTCAGGCCCGCCAGAGGACAACAACCCAACGGTGGCATAGGCAACAAGGCCGGCTACCGCCGTCGGAATCACCGAAGCCGACCACGCCACCAACCACAGTTGGACCGTAGCGAGCAGGAGCAGGGCGGCGCCGGCTCCCCAGTAAAGCTCGACGCCGGAAATCACCACACTTTGCCGGTGCAGTACCGTTCCGGCTACTGCGACAAAAAGAGCCGCCAGCACGGCCATGGCAATGCCACGGGCCGCACTGGCGACTCTCTTGTTCAAACTACTGCTCCGGGCTGTTGGACACTACGCCTTGGCGCGGGCGCGGTTGGCCTTGGCACGCTCGTTGGAGTCCAGGATGACCTTGCGGATACGGATGTCCTCCGGCGTGACCTCGACGCACTCGTCCTCACGGGCGAATTCGAGCGACTCTTCAAGGGTCAGCTCGCGCGGCGGGGTCAGGTTCTCGAAGGAATCCGAGGAAGCTGCACGCATGTTGGTGAGCTTCTTTTCCTTGGTGATGTTCACGTCCATGTCGTCAGCGCGGGAGTTCTCGCCCACGATCATTCCTTCGTAAACCTCGGAGGTGGGCTTCACGAAGAAGGAACCGCGCTCCTGGAGGTTGATCATGGCGAACGGCGTCACAACGCCTGCGCGGTCGGCAACCATCGAACCGTTGGTACGGTATTCGATCGGACCGGCCCACGGCTCGTAGCCTTCGGAGATGGAAGCAGCGATACCGGCACCACGGGTGTCCGTGAGGAAGCGGGTGCGGAAACCGATCAGGCCACGGGCAGGAACGATGAACTCCATACGGCACCAGCCGGTACCGTGGTTGGCCATGTTGGTCATGCGGCCCTTGCGAGCGGCCATGAGCTGGGTGACGGCACCGAGGTACTCTTCGGGGACGTCGATGGTCATGTGCTCCATGGGTTCGTGCAGCTTGCCGTCAACCGTGCGGGTAACAACCTGCGGCTTGCCTACGGTCAGTTCGAAGCCTTCGCGACGCATCTGTTCCACGAGGATGGCCAGGGCGAGCTCGCCACGGCCCTGGACTTCCCAGGCGTCGGGACGCTCGGTGGGGAGGACCTTGATGGAGACGTTACCGATGAGTTCCTTGTCCAGGCGGTCCTTCACCTGGCGGGCCGTGACCTTGGCACCCTTGACCTTGCCGGCCAGCGGGGAGGTGTTGATACCGATGGTCATGGAGATCGCGGGATCGTCCACGGTGATGAGCGGCAGCGGCTCGGGGTTCTCCACGTCCGTGAGGGTTTCACCAATGGTGATGTCCTCGATACCGGCAACGGCCACGATCTCACCCGGGCCGGCGGACTCTGCCGGAACGCGCTCCAGGGCCTTGGTGGCGAGGAGTTCGGTGATCTTGACGGTCTTCAGCTCACCGTTCTGGCGTGCCCAGGCAACCTGCTGGCCCTTGCGCAGCGTGCCGTTGTAGATGCGGAGCAGGGCGAGGCGGCCAAGGAACGGGGAAGCGTCCAGGTTGGTCACGTGTGCCTGCAGGACACCGTCCGGGTTGTACGTCGGTGCCGGGATGTGCTCAATGATGGTCTTGAACAGCGGCTCAAGGTCTTCGTTCTCCGGAGCGGAGCCGTTGGCAGGCTGCTCCAGGGAAGCGCGGCCAACCTTGGCGGCGGCGTAGACCACGGGAACCTCAAGGACCTTGTCCAGGTCCAGGTCCGGAACCTCGTCAGCGAGGTCCGAAGCCAGGCCAAGGAGGAGGTCCATGGACTCGTGGACAACCTCGTCGATGCGGGCGTCAGGACGGTCGGTCTTGTTGACCAGCAGGATCACCGGCAGGTGCGCCGCGAGGGCCTTGCGCAAGACGAAGCGGGTCTGGGGCAGCGGACCCTCGGAGGAGTCAACCAGCAGCACGACGCCGTCAACCATGGACAGGCCGCGCTCCACCTCGCCACCGAAGTCGGCGTGGCCGGGGGTGTCGATGACGTTGATGGTGATGGTCTCGCCGTTTGACGACGGGCCGTTGTAGGCAACGGTCGTGTTCTTGGCGAGGATGGTGATGCCCTTTTCACGCTCCAGGTCGCCGGAGTCCATGACGCGGTCCTCAACCTCGCCATGGGCAGCGAAGGAGTTGGTCTGCTTGAGCATGGCATCGACCAGGGTGGTCTTGCCGTGGTCAACGTGTGCAACGATCGCGACGTTGCGCAGATCGCTCCGCGACGCAGTGTTAACGGTAGTTTCAGACATGCGTTTATGACTCGTTTCAGTGGTGAAGTCAGCTGTTTTCATCCGCGCGCATACCTGATCTTCCGGACCGGAACACACAACGAAAAGACCCCGGGACACAGGGCACCTATGGCTATTCTAAACGCACCAGCATGAGTGGGCCTAAAAGGCAAGGCATCCTGCGAGTGAATGTGCCTTCCCTCACGCTTGCTCAGGTTTTGCGAAAGTTCATGTCAAGACGCTGGATTTTCCCTCTGGCATGCCCCATGATGTCTGCAGGAACCAGTGCCCTTCGGAGAAAATCGATGCGAAAAGCTTCGGCCATGTTCCGCTTGTTCGCACCGTTGATCGCCGTGGGCGTTCTGTCGGTAGGCTGCGGGACAAATACGCCATCCCCTACCCTTTCATCGGGCTCGCCCGCACCTGTCGCGGCTGCCACGGCGGCCGCCCAGAAGCCGCAAGGGCTTCCTTCGGCGTCACCTTCACCGGATCTTCCGGTGGGTTCGCTGTACCGGAACCCGGCCAATGACCGCAACGAGATCATCCTCGCCGACGTCAGGCACACGGCGGTCCTGATTGGCGATTCGCAGTCGCAGCCGAAGGACTCATGGCCCCAGCGCGGCGTCGCAGCACTCGGCTACAAGCTCTATGTCGCCGGCATGGGTGGCACGGGCTTCGTCGCCTCAACATCCAAGACAGGAAACTACATCGACGCCCTCCAGCGCGGCGACTGGGTCCTGCCCTACGGGGCTCCCCCGCTGATCGTGGTCCAGGGTGGTGGCAACGACGCCGCCCAGAAAGCCACCGACGCGCAGATCTCCACCAACGCCGAACGCCTCCTCGCCGTGCTCAAGAAGCGCTACCCCGGTTCGCGCCTGGCCATGATCGGTACCTTGGCCAAGGGTGCCGATAACGGTGGCGGACGGCGTACCGAAGTGGATGCCTTGCTGAGCCGGGTTGCGGCCAAGAACAACATCCCGTTCGTCAGCGCCGGAGACTGGCTGACCCGGTACGACGCCGTCAAGGACCTCCAGGACGGTGTACACATGAAGCCCTCCGGCCATGAAAAGCTGGGCAAAGTCCTCGCCGGCCAACTGGCTTCCCTGGGCCTGCAGCCGCGGACGGAGACGGACACCCCGGCACCAAGCCAGTAGTCACTTCCGTTGACGGCGAGAGCCGGTGGTTCCCTTTTGGGGACCACCGGCTCTTCGCTTTAGTGCGACTGCCGTGGAGTACGACGGCGGTCAGGCCACCGCCGGGGGCAGCAGTAGGGAGCCACCGGGGATGGCATCCAGCAGAGCCTGGGTGTAGGCCTGCTTCGGGTTGTCGAACACCTCGTCGGTGCTCCCCGTTTCCACAAGCTTGCCCTTCTCCATGACGCACACGTGATCGGCGATCTGCCGCACCACCGCGAGGTCGTGGGTGATGAACAAGTAGGTCAAGCCGAGGTTGTCCTGCAGTTCCGCCAGAAGGTTCAGTACCTGGGCCTGGACCAGGACGTCCAGAGCGGACACAGCCTCATCACAGATGATGACCTCGGGGTCGAGCGCCAAAGCACGCGCGATGGCGATGCGTTGCCGTTGCCCACCCGAGAGTTCGTTCGGGTACCGCTGCATGGTGGTCTGCGGCAAGGCAACCTGGTCCAGCAGCTCCCGGACCTTCTTTTCGCGGCTGGCCGCGTTGCCGATCTTGTGGACCCGGAGCGGTTCTTCGATGGTTCGGAAGATGTTGTACATCGGGTCCAGGGAGCCATAAGGATCCTGGAAGATCGGTTGCACGCGGCGCCGGAACTTGAACAGTTCCTTGCCCTTCAGGCCTGCCGTGTCGACGCCGTCGAACACGATCTGGCCCTCCGTGGGGCTCTCCAACTGGAGCACCATTTTGGCAACCGTGGATTTGCCGGAACCCGACTCACCCACAATCGCGGTAGTGGTGCCCCGCTTGACGTTGAAGCTGACACCATCGACGGCCGCGAAGTCCGTCGCCTGGCCCAGCCCTTGGCGCAGCTTGTACACCTTTCGGAGGTCCTTGATTTGCAGGACATCGTCCATGGCACGGCTTTCTGCCGCCGCGGTCGGTGCCAGCAGGTCCTCGGCTTCGACACCTTGTTCCTTGGCCACCTGGATACGGCGGGAGGCCAGCGAAGGCGCAGATTCCACCAATCGCTTGGTGTACGGGTGCTGCGGGTTCCGGAGCAGTTCAAGCGACGGACCGGCTTCCACCACGTTGCCTTGGTACATGACCACTACTTTGTCCGCGCGTTCGGCAGCAAGGCCGAGGTCGTGGGTAATGAGCAGCACCGACGTCCCCAGCTCGGTGGTCATAGTGTCCAGGTGGTCCAGGATCTTCCGCTGGACCGTGACATCCAACGCGGATGTCGGCTCGTCGGCGATGAGCAGCTTCGGCTGGCAGCTCAGGCCGATCGCGATCAGAGCACGCTGACGCATGCCTCCCGAGAACTCATGGGGATACTGCTTGGCCCGACGGGCAGCGTCCGGTAGGCCGGCCTCGGCGAGTGCACGGGCCACGTCCTCCGGACCGTCGGGACGCCCGTTGGCCTTGAGCGTCTCACGTACTTGGTATCCGATCTTCCACACAGGGTTCAGGTTGGACATGGGGTCCTGTGGAACCATGCCGATGTGGCTGCCGCGAAGTTCGATCATCCGCTTCTCGGGCGCATGGGCGATGTCCTCGCCGTCGAGCAGGATCTGCCCGCCCGAAACCCGGCCGTTGTTCGGCAACAGACCAATGGCGGCGAGCGCCGTCGTCGATTTGCCCGAACCGGACTCCCCCACGATGGCGACCGTTTCGCCCGGCATGATGGTCAGGTGGGCGTTCTTGACAGCCTTTACCTCACCGGAACCGGTCTTGAAGGTAATGGCGAGGTCCTTGATTTCCAGAATTGGCCTGGCCGTAGCCGTGGCTTCATCGATGCTGATGTTGGCTGAAGTCATGTTCGCCTCCTTAGCGCTGACGGCTCTTGGGATCAAGAGCATCGCGGACGGCGTCGCCAAGCATGATGAAGCTCAGGACGGTGATGGACAAGGCTGCTGCCGGGAAAAGCAGGATGGACGGATTTGTCCGGATGGAAGCCTGCGCACCGGCGATGTCGTTACCCCAGGACATGATGCCCGGAGGCAATCCGATACCCAAGAAGGACAGCGTTGCTTCGGCGACGATGAAGACGCCCAGTTCCAGCGTTGCCAAGACAATGACCGGTGCCAAGGCGTTGGGCAATGCGTGGCGAACGAGTGCACCGAACTTTGACACGCCCAGCGAACGGGCAGCTGTGACGAAGTCGGCATTCCGCACCTCAATTACCGCACCACGGGTAATTCGCGCCATTTGTGGCCAGGCCAACAGCGATATGACCAATACCACCGTCCAGACGCTCCGGTTCTCCCGGAACAACGGCAGCTGCGTAATGACGAGCGCACCCAAAATGAGCGGCAGCGCGAAGAAAATGTCACCCAAACGTGCCAGAACGGCATCCAGCCAACCACCGTAGTACCCGGCCAGAGCGCCCAAGGTGACACCAATGACCAGAACGCACAATACCGAGAGCACACCTACAGACAAGGAAGCCTGTGTACCGTGAACCACGCGGGAGAAAACATCACAACCCTGAAGGGTGAAGCCGAAGGGGTGCCCCGCCGTCGGACCTCCCTCGGAATTGGCCAGCTGGCAGTCATTGTTGGGAGCAACACTGGTGAAAACACCGGGGAAGATCGCCACAAAGGTCAAGAAAAGGATAAGCAAAGACGAAACGATAAACATCGGCCGGCGGCGCAACTTGCGCCATGCGTCAGCCCATAAGCTCAAAGGAGCTTCGTCCACCTTGACAGAGTCGGTGGCTTGAAGGGGAGTCTCGTCGACGGGAGCGACGAAGTGTTCTCGGTTACTGGTCATAGCGGATCCTCGGGTCAAGCCAGGCGTATAGGAGGTCGACAAGCAGGTTGGCCGCCACGAAGACGAGGACGAGAACGCTGACGATCGCCACGACTGTAGGTCCTTCGCCTCGCAAGACGGCCTGATACAGCTTGTTGCCAATGCCGGGAACGTTGAAGATGCCCTCGGTGACAATTGCTCCGCCCATGAGTCCACCAAGGTTGGCACCAAGGTAGGTGACAACCGGAATCAAAGAGTTGCGGAGGATATGCGCCATCACGACGCGGGGCCGGGAAAGGCCCTTGGCAGTAGCCGTACGAACGTAGTCGGCATTCATGTTTTCGATGACCGAGGCCCGGGTCAGACGCAGAACGTAGGCGAAGGACACCAGCCCGAGGACAATGGCCGGAAGAAGCAGATTGCCCCAATCGGCGTTGCCACCCACGGTCGGCTTGGCCCAGCCGAGTTGGACACCAAAGACGAGTTGGAATACGAAGCCCAACACGAATGTAGGCACGGCAATGACGATGAGGGAAGTAACCAGGACCGTGGAATCAAATAGCTTGCCCTTGCGGAGTCCTGCGAAAACGCCAAATGCAACGCCAAAGACGGCCTGGATAATGATTGCTTCAATCGCAAGCATGGCGGTTACGGGGAACGCCCTGGCCAGCGCTGCTGCGATGGGCTGCTGGGTGAAGTCGACCCCAAGATTGAACGTGAACAGGTTCTTGAGGAAGATCCCGTACTGGACCCAGAACGGTTGGTCCAGATTGTATTGAGCACGCAAAGCGTCGATGACACTTTGCGGTGGCTGGCGGTCACCAAACAGTGCAGCGATAGGGTCGCCGGGAAGTGCGAAGACCATGTAGTACACAAGAAGGGTGGTCCCTAGGAAGACCGGGATCACCTGAAGAAGTCTACGAAGAATGTAGCGAACCACAGGGTCACCTCTTTCCGTTGATTAATCGATGGGGTGTCATTTCTACCTTCCTGCCGCAGCAGGCGAATGGGGGCCCGGCTTCGAAGCCGGACCCCCATTGCCTTACGGCAAGCTCAGATCCTGCGGATTACTTCGCTTCGATGTTGAAGTAGCGAATGCCACCGTTCCAGCCGGTTTCGGCCGAGATGACGTTGTTGCTCCACACGATCGCACGAGCCTGGTCCCACAGTGGGAGACCGGGAAGGTCCTGGAACAGGACTTCCTGTGCTTGGTTGAACTTTGCGTTGGCTTCCTCGGTGGACTTGGCCGCCAGGCCTTCCTTGAGGAGCTTGTCGAACTCAGGGTTCGAGTACTTCTCGTAGTTGGAGGAAGCGTTGGTTGCCCAAACCGGGCCGAGGAAGTTGTAGAGCGACGGGTAGTCGCCCTGCCAGCCTGCACGGGTCAGGCCCGGGAGAGACTGCGACTTGCGCAGGTCCAGGACTTCGGCGAACTTGGCGAACGGCTGGATTTCAGCCTCGATGCCGAGATTGTTCTTGAAACCGTTTGCCACGGCTTCGATCCATTCCTTGTTTCCGCCATCAGTGTTGGAGGCGATGAGGAGCGGCTTGGATCCGTCGTAAGGCTTGATCTTCTCAGCCTGGGCCCACAGGTCCTTGGCCTTGGCGGCGTCGAAGTTGAGCACTTCACTGCCCTTGAGGTCTGCCTTGAAACCGTCGATGACTGGCGGGGCGAAGGCCTTGGCCGGGGTACGCGTACCGCTGAAGACAACCTTCGCAATCTCATCGCGGTTGATCGCGTAGGAAAGTGCCTGACGGCGGAGCTTGCCGGCTTCTCCCTGGAAGTTCGGGTTGTACGGCGGGATGTTCAGCGTGGAGTCGGTTGCCACCGGCTTGGTGGAGTTCCGGTCCGGGAAGTCCGTGGTGTAGGTCTTCAGCGCGTTGGACGGGATGACGTCGGTGATATCAAGGTTGTCGGCCTGCAGGTCCGTGTATGCGGGGCCCGGGTCGGTGTAGAACTTGAAGGTCACGCCACCGTTCTTGGCAGCACGCGGACCTGTGTAGTCGGCGTTCTTGACCAGGGAGATGGACTGGTCGTGTACCCAGGCCCCTTCCTTCGCCATCTTGTACGGGCCGTTACCAATCGGGTTCTCGCCGAACTTCTTCGAGTCCTTAAGCGCCTCGGAGGGAAGCGGGAAGAATGCCGAGTAGCCCAACCGCAGCGACCAGTCGGCCTCAGGCTGAGCGAGCTTTACGGTGATCGTGGAGTCGTCCTTGGCTACCAGGCCCGACATGGTCTGAGCGGTGGGTGCCGGAGTCGAGGTCTTTTTGCCGTCGGCGCCCGTGGTCTCAGTGACCGCGCTGACATCGGCGTAGCCCTCGATGGACTCGAAGAAGAAGCCATTGTTCTGGAGGTTGGTGCTCAGCGCAGCAAAGTTCCACGAGTCAACAAACGTCTTGGCCGTAATGGCCTCGCCGTTGGTGAACTTGGAACCGGACTTCACCTTGATGGTCCAGTTTTGTGAGTCGGTGGTCTCAATGGACTCAGCCAAAGCGTTGACCGGCTTGCCGTCGGCGTCGTACGTGCGAAGGCCCTCGAAGAGCAGTTCGACTACGCGGCCTCCGTACACCTCGTTGGTGTTGGCGGGAAGCAGCGGGTTCTGCGGTTCGTTGCTGTAAGCGGTGATGACCTTGTTCGGATCGACCGCGGCTGAACTGTTCGTGTTGCTGCCGGAGCCACCGCCGCAACCAGTCATTGCGAGGGCGACGATCGCCGCTACGCCTAGAGCTTTGGAAGTGCGCGAGAAACGCATTCCGCCTCCTATGAGTCGTGGAGTTGATCAGGGGAAGTTTCGTGATTTCCCCCAGGCGCAGGCACAGATTCCTACTGTGACGTTGCCTACATGTGAGTGTAAGCCTACCCACATTGTGTCCGGATGTTGGAACAAACCAGCCAAACTGTAACCGTTCCGCAACCTCCACTTGCCTAATTTGCCGGGGATTTCAAGTCAAAGGCTACTCGGTGGTAATATTCGCTGTCTGACAGCAGGACAGGACTGTTTCGGGCAAGAAATAGCCCCGGTCCACGCTGGTTTCTTCAGCTGAACCGGGGCTTACGTGCTAGGCGCCGTCCAGGGACTCGAGGTATCTCCCAATTGCGGGAAGGTCAATCATGAGGGTGTCCCAAACGGCCTCGTAGTCGGTGCCTTCGTCGTGATGGGCCAGGCGATCCCTCATGCGTTTGATAAGCGACCACGGCACCTCGGGATGCTTCATGGCGGTTTCCGCGCTGATCCGGGCCACGTTCTCCCCTATCTTGATGATCAGGGACTCCGCCGCGAGACCTGGAACGTTGTCCGGATCGGAGGTGTACCAACGATGCCCACGGGCAACCAGATCGGCTCCGACATGGCAGAGTCGGAGTATCTCCTTCAGCGCGGCAGCGTCCCGTTGATTCACACTGCGACCGCCGTCGTCAGGATTTCGTGATCTGCACGCAGCCCGCCGTCCGTGACGACATCGACCTCGACTCCCAGCAATTCAGTTGCTGCGACGGCGAACGCGGCCACCGTCAACAGTCCGATGCCCTCCGGACGAGTCACCAGGATGTCCAGGTCACTCCCCGGACCATCGGTTCCACGTGCGGCCGACCCAAAGACGCGAACGTTGCTGAATCCATAACGGTCGGCCAATTCACGTAGCTCCTGTGCCCGCAAGGCAAGGACCACGTGCGGCAAGGGACGCGCAGCGGCACGAAGACGATCCAGCATCCCCCGGGATGCCTTGCGGCGGCCCGATTCGTACGCCGCAATGTTTGGCTGCGCCACTCCGGAGCGCCGGGCCAACTCACCCTGGCTGATTCCGGCAGCCTCACGGAGTTCCCTCACGGCATTGCCCATACCGCCATAATATCGCGTGATATACCGTCGTCCCAGGCTAACCAATGAGATAAACAAAGCCACGGTCGGAGGCCGCCAGATCATTGACGAAAGCCCGCGCCCGCTGCAGGTAGTCAACGGCGTAGGAGACGTTCGAGTCCCTCTGGAAACGCAAGGAACCCTGCAACCAGTTTCCCAACTCTGCGTCAGTGATGTCGCTCAAGTCTCGGGCGATTGCCGGCACATCCATCGGTGGCAGCACCCGAATCCATGATTCCCAGCCGTCATAATGCATGGTTACCTCGCCCTCGAACATGCGAAAGGCCGGTCTTGCATCCGCTCCTGTCCTGGACGGGGCAGTGAAAGCCTGCAGTTCCCTCCATGCCTTGTCCAAGTAGAGCATGTCGCGCTCAGGTTTGGATTGTTCGAAAGTGGGAAAACCGACCTCAGCTCCTGATTCGAACCCCCAGGCATCTGCGAGTGGATCCGATGACATAACACTTCTTGGGTCGGCGAGTACCCGATCAGTCATATCTCCGTCGAAGGCAAATGCGTAATATCTGATTCCCATTTGCCCAGTATTGCCAAGTAGGTGGCCGCTGAGAGGCGTTCCATGGCGCTATGTGGACAACTCGGTGGGACAGGACTGTTCTTGGGCAAGAAAGAGCCCCGGTCCTGCTGATCTCTCAGCAGGACCGGGGCCATGTTGGCTCGTAAGACTAGACGTTGAAGCGGAACGTACCTTATATACCCGCGCGATGTCGCGAGGCGTTGGGATCGCCGGATTCTAGCGCTTTGAGCGATTGGCTGACACAGCGCTGAATCGTCCTCTTGCGGACCTCTTGCGGACTTTCTGCGGACTACTGAGCCCTTTATGCTCTCTTGGGGACCCTTGGCGGTTGGCCCCGCTTTGGAATCCTCGGCGCAGGCCGGGAGGTCTTCTGTGGCGGTGTCTTGCGATTCATTGCCGTGATCGCTTCCACGTCCTCGGGTGAGAACCTGATTTCGGTGCCGAACTGATGGTGAGGCCATGCCTGGGACTTCTTGAGTCGGAAGGCTGTAGAGCGGCTGATGCTGAACAGTGCTGCCACTTCTAGGATGGTTCGGAATCGTTCATTGTCGGGGATATTCATGCAGGCGACCGTACAGACTGCCTGAGACGCGCTGACAACCCGTGACACAACACTCTATTGCCCAAACACTAGGCTCTACCCGACGCCACCCAGATTCCTACTCCGGACTACCTGACCGGTTGTAGGAAGGTGATCAAAAAAGGGCTCAAAGTCTTACAGCGGTGACCGGGACGATTACAGGTTAGTGAGCGGTGCACGTCTCGCTATCGATGTAGTCGGGATCCTTTGTCCCGTCTGCCCTTGTCGGCATGGGAATGTAATCGATCTTGAACAGAGTATGTCGCTTACACACGACGCAATATCTCGTCTCGTATTTAGTTTGCATACCTCGCATGATAGCCGGGGAGTCCCAACTTTGTAGCCAGCGTAACTTATCGCATAAAACATGAGACACGTCACCTCACGGATACAGTGAGCACATGAAAAGCCAGGGGACACTCTTCAAAATTTCGGCAATAACAGCCATAGCAGGCGTCGTGCTGCCGGCAATTCTGTTGCTTGCATTCGGACGCGTCACCGGAAGCGCGGGCACTACTCTCACCGTACTGGTAGTGGTTCTGCTCATCCTTAGCGCCATAACTACCTGTGTAGCTCTTGCGGTGTACAAAGAACAAGGCAGACGACCAGGGAGCACGCCACTCATTTACGCCGTTATCGCATTCCCGTCTGCCTTCGTCCTCATGTTTGCCTTCCTGGTTTCTCAGTTCGCGGGCATCGCCATGATCGCCCTGGTTGCCGGAGCTACCAGCATCCCCGCTCTCGTGATTGGCCTCGTCAAGAAACTTTCAGTGAAGACGGCCCCGGTTATCTACGAAACTACCCACTTGCCCGAGGCGCTAAAGTAGGACAATTAAAAAGAGAAGCCCCCCACTCTCTTTGAGAGTGGGGGGCTTCTCTTTGCTTACTGAAGTTCTGGGTAGCGGGACTTCATGTAAGCGTGGACCGCGTTCCTATCCGTCACGCTGAGCTGCGTAGGCCAGTAGATCAGCTCGCGAATGTATGACCCTTGGCTTGCTGTAGCAGAGCCAAAGTAGATGCCGCCGAAGCTGGGCACTGCTGTGACGCCCGAGGGGTCTGTGACCTCCGTCGAGTCGGCACGGATGATGTAGGAGAACCCTGCATCCGCCGCCTGAGCAACCATCATGAATATCCAGCCGTCATGGTTGACACTCGTCAGAGTTGGGCCGCCCGATGAGCCTTGGTAGTAGCCCGTAGTGCTACGGCCCATCGTGGTTCCAGTTATGGCTGCAACGTCTGTAACTCCTGCTGCTGCCTTGAATACGGCTGCGATGGTCATCGGCCTCTGCGCAGTGTGAACAGGGTTGAGCAGGCGCCCACCGACAGTAGTACCTCCGGGAGAGTACAGGTGCCGTATCCCGTTTTCGGTGCCAACGGTCACTGCGGGCGTTCCGCCCGCAGTGGCCAAGGTTGCCGGAATTGTGCCAGCTACAGAGTTCCACGAGCTGACAACGGAACCATCAGGGGCATCAATGTGGTTCGCGATGAACCGCGAAGCGTAACCACCCACGCCAGGGGTGCGGATGATGCGTGGTGCCGTGTTGGACGCCACTGCGCCAACTGCGGTGATGAGTTTTGACATTACAACCAGCCTCGATTCTGTGCCTCTTGGTAAACGCGGGCTGCGACGGCGGTGCATCCTGCGGCGTTGATGTGAGTTGAGTCGGACGGCAGTCGAAACGACGTTGGGGTGTAGCCGTTCGCGATGTCCGTGTTGTCCTGCGTGGTGAAGGTGATCCCTGCTGCGTCAGCCGCCGCCTGAGTCCTCAGGTACGTTGCGATATCCAACCAGAACTCCGGAAACGCGCCTTTGATAGCCGCGTTCAAGTCAGCCAAGTAGGCCTTCCGGTCTGCGCTCTCGCCTGCCGTGGGGACCACTTCCATGACGATGATGCGCTTCACGTTTGGAGAGAGGTAGTCGATTGAGGAACGGATCGAGGCGAGAACGGACGTGATGGGTGTAGACCAGGTGACATCGTTCCTGCCGGACCAGATCGTAGCGGTCCGGTCCCGGTAGTTCTTTCCGTTGGTCGGTGTGAAAACGGACTTGGCAGGGATTGGGTAGACGCCGGCGATATCCGGGGTGAAGGTCACGTTGCCCGTGGTGAGTTCCCGGATTACGCCCGGAACACCAGCTAGCGTGCCTGGGACCGTCCTGGTGCCACTTGCAAGGACCGGCTTGTTAATGATGGACGTGACGACAGTGTTGCCGCTGGATGCTGTGACATTGCCGGAGACGGTAACAATCGCCGGCTGCCCACCCTGCCGCGCGGAAATCTGGGCCGCAGTCTGCTGATACCAGCCACCGTTAAAGTGGTTCCTGCCAGTCAGCGCTGACAGCTTCGTAACCCACGCATCAACGCCCGTAACCGCATTGTCAGTCATGGAGTCGCCCCAGTGCGCCCAATCAAGCGACGGGAACGGTGAAACGCTGGAACCCTGAGATGTCGTGTCTGGGAAGATCACTTGATCCTTCTCGTTCACAACAACAAACTGCTCTCCCGAGTCAAGAGCAACGTCCTGGACTCCAACTGATTTGCCAACGCGAGAAGCCGCGTAGGGTGTCAGGTCACCATCGAACCCCAGCATTAAGGCGGTCTGCTTGTCGTCATTGCCCACGACTCCGAATAGAATCCCTGGCACTTCCCCAGGGTCAAGCAACCGAGGGTCACTGGTGAAGACCAAACCCGCCGTGGACTGGGCCATGTCGGCAGCCGAAGCAGCCACGGATGGGTCACTCGCGATAGCTTCGGCAACTAGTGGCGGAACCTTACCTCGTAGCGCCTCGTTCAAAACAACGGAAGACTCTGATCCGGAACCCAATGCCTCAGCAACAGCCGAGTCATTCAACGTAAGTGGATCACCATCAAAGTCAGCGCGGGCTTCAAGGCTTACTAAGCGTGCGCGCGCATTACCTAGCAGATCCTGAGCCGTCTGCGCATTCGCAGATATAACGTCATTCCCTAGACGAACCGGCTCATCACCGTCCGGTTTTTTAAAGCCGAGCAAAGTTGTCTCTACAGCCAAAATGGCTCCTACATTCAAGCAAAACCCGCCAACTGCGGGAACACGTGAGGCGGCATCGCGCCACCCCGAAAGTTTTGAACCCTCCGCGGACTCTTTTCACCTCACCGGCGGTCTGACGCACTGCCCCGTCTAGGTCCCTCCCCCTGGGGGTGTGGGTGCCTCTGTGGGGGCCTTTGTCAGGTGTCGTTGGGAGTCCGTGTGCTGGGGCCGCGCCATTAGGGGTCAACGGCACGGCCCCGTATGCATCCCTTAGGCTGCTGCTACGTCTTCGGGATCGTAGATGTATGGCGAGTGTCCGCCCATGGGTCCGGGCTTGTACCTTGTCTCAAGGTCAGCCGGTCGGCGGTATGGCTTGTACTGGTCAAGCGGTGGCGCGGTGATGGTTACGCCGAGCTTGTGTAGTGCTGCCCATCGTCCTGTTCGCCCGTCCGTGGTTTCCCACGCTTCCCAGACGCGACGGCGGTGCTTGTTGCCGGGGTCGGTGGTGAGTGGAAGGTGCCCGTCGTTGCCGGGGAGATTCAGGCCTGCGAGTTTCGCGGCTGTGGCGAGCGCGGGGATCTGCCCGTTGAGTTCCAGTGCGTGGATTGGTGCTTCTGCCCATGCTTGCCGTGCTTTGGTTGGGGCGGTCATGAGTTGTTCGGGGCGGCTGTCGGGGTCCACGGCGTTCATGTCCGCGACGAGCTGCGCGGCGGTCTTGTTGAAGCCGCTGCGGAGGGTTTCGTAGTTGGCTGCGGCGACCTTGACTATTTCGTCGCGGAGTGCAGGGTAGATCTGTTCGGCGACTTTGAGCCGTACTTTGCCGATGATTTCCGGGCCTACTTCTTCGGCCAGGGCGAGTGAGTACAGTGCGCTGCCGTCTTCGCCGCTGATGATGGAGTCCGCTAGTCGTGTAGCTGCGGTGGTTTCCTGGGTGAGTAGTGCTGTCCACCGGTCGCGGATCTGTTCGTATCCGGTCGTGGTACTTCCGCCGGCTTCGGTGACAGTCTGCATTTCGCGGATGAGTGCGTGGGTGAGGTCGATCATGGTTGTCATGAATGATTGTCCTTAGAGTTCTGTGACGATTTCGGCGCCGCCGAATTTTGCGGCAACGCTGTTGATAAGGGCGTCGGATCCGAGCCCCAGGGGCTCGGCGGGTGGCGGGGTGGTCTGCGCGGGTTCTGGCGTCTCGCTGAGGCATGGCCCGTCTCCGCGCTGGAGTTCGCACATGACGATTCGCTTGATGTCAGTGCAGTTGCATTCGGTCATTGGATTACTGGTCTTTCTGTTGCGTCGATGATTTCGTTTGAGAGTCGTATGGCGTCTTCTGTGGTGAGGACGGATAGCACGTGCCTGTCGCGGAAGATGATGACGGCTGGTTCGTGTGTGCCGTCAGGTTTTTGCTGGATGCCGGCGCGGGAGTAAGTGCGGTAGCCGCCGTCGATGTTCTGCCAATAGCGGTCAGCGTGAGCCCGGAAGGGATTGCCAAACTTCATGTTGTTTTCCCGTTTCTGTGCCTTGCGAGAATTTCACGGATGATGCTTTGCGGATCGGCTACGGGAATGCCGCCCGGTAACCGTCCGCGGGTCTTATCGAGGAAGTGCGGGATTACTGCCTCGGAGAGCCCTAAGGGGTTTTCCTGGTGGTATTTCTCCCAGGAGCCGCTTTGTTGGAGCTTTACGAGTTCCGCGGTGATCATGTTGACGGTGCCGGCGCATTCGCGTTGCGCCATGTGGCATCCGTAGGTTCGGCCTTCGAGGCTGATTTCCCGCCAGATTTTGGCGAACTCGTTCACGCCGTTTACTTCGTGAGTGAGCTGCTTGTGTTCGTTGGTGGTTCGGCACGGGCATTCGAAGCAGGGTTCCGCGGCTGCGGGTCCGTCCGTGGTGGCCGGGTCAACTCTGGTTCGTCTGGTCACGTACGTTTCCCTTTCGTGGAGATGCTGGCGAGTTCGGTTAGTTGGAGCAGTGCGGTCATCGGAAAATCAAGTTGCGCGATGTCACCCGCTTGTTGGGTGGTGACGGATTCGATGTCGGCAGCGGCCTTGAGGAAGGCTTGTCCGTGCTGTGTCGTGGTGGTGAATCGCACGTATGCCCCACCTGTTTCCATCGCGTTTCGGTAGTTCATGGAGAACTCGTCTGGGTCTGGGTTCAGCAGGAACGGCAGACGATCCGGGAACTTCGCGTCGATCACTTCGCGGAAGTCTTGGCACGAGCTGACGGTTTGGATTCCTGTATTGCTCATCGCTGCCAGGAGCGGCCTGATCTGAACGTCTACAACAGTGCTATTACCGTCTGCTAGTCGCAGCGAGGCACCTTTGTGCATGGCCTCATACGACGCTGGTTCTCCCATGACGTTGTACATCCGCTCCACATTTCCGAGGCCGAAAGCCCAGAATGGAGAGTCCGCATCAACGTCCGACTGCGGATCCCTGATGAGGTCAGAGTCGAAGCCTTCCGGGACGATGAAGGGCGGTCCCTGTTCACCCCTCATGCGGGCGTAGATGGTTTGAATCGCGTCCCGAGACAGGCCGGTAGTGCGGGCTTCTAGATAGGCGCTGTGGCTGGGGTAGGTTTTCGCGATCGTTAGTTCCCGAAGGATAGCGAGAGTTGCGCCCGCACATTCGGGACGTTTCCCTGTTTCAACCGGTGTCACGTATCCCATGGCTTTCGTCTGTTCGTCATGGAGATGGATGTCAGGGGCGAAGACATGGCAGGCGAAGAAGCCACCCTTTGAGATGCCGCGCCAATCCACGATGAACTGATCGTCGTAATTCCCGCTGGTGTGCTCTCGTCCCGCGTTCGATTTGCGGAAGGGGCATTCCTGGCAAGGGTTCCCACAAGCAGACGCAAGTTCCGGGGTTGTCACGCTGCAACCTCCTGCCCGTTGGCGAGTGCTTCGTATCTGCGCTGCCAATACCGAGCCCGTGAAGCTTCATGCTCGGCACGTTGGCGCCATAGTGTCGCTTGGGCGGGCCAGTCCCAGAGTTCGACGGCGTGGGGGTTGTAGTCGTATCCGGCCATTACTGTGCCGCCTTCCTGTTCTTTCGTTCGCGGTCTACGTTTCCCGCGGCTTTGTGCCCGGTTGGGTCTTTATGGAGCGTGGTTTTGCCGTGATGTGTCTCAGGGGTGTTCTTCGAAGCCATGAGCGCTTGGTGGTAAGTGAGTGCGAGATTCCGCCAATGAATTGCTTGGAAGCGGTAATAGCTGGCAAGTTCGGCGTCAGTCATGCGGCTTCCCCAGATAGGGGTGTTACATGTGTTTCTTGTGTTACGTCTTCGAATAGCTCCGGGTCAGAAGTAACACTTGTAACAGATGTAACAGGGGTATAGACGCCCCGTGATGGGTTGCTGATCCGGCCTGCTTCGTATGCTCTGCGGAGGTAGACGCGGGCGGTGGAGTCGTCCAGATGTAGGAGTGTCGCAACGTCTTTGGCTTTCATGCCTTCGGGGTACTTGTTGACGACTTGGATAACTTCGGCCATGCGGTCATTCACGCCGTCAGTCGTGCGGGCGTCGATAGCTGCTTTCGCGGCTTCGGCGCGGGATCCGCCTACGAGCACCCAGTTCCCCGTTCCGGCTTGTTCAAGGATGTATTCACCCTCTGCCGCGTCCCTGCTGGTCACCTGTAGCTGCGCTTGCGTTTCGTGGCGGGAACGCTTGAGCAAGACGATGGTGTCTGCTGCCCCGGCGATACCCTGGGTTCCGCTCACCGCGTCCAGGAAGTCGGCGCCGTCCATCTTGCGGGTGTGGTGCACGATGATGATGCTGGATCCGGGATTGTCGTCAGCGAGGCGCTTGAGTGCGCCCATAACCCGGTAGTCCCTGTCGTACTGGGTTTCGCTTCCCGCAGCGGACGGCATTGCTTTACCAAGAGTGTCCAGGATGACTAGCGGGTTCTTGCCGGGGTGCCGGTCCATGAATTCCCGAATGGTTTCCACCATGTCACCGCGTGGAACATCGGTGAGGAATGTGAGGCTGTTGCTGAGGCTGGTTACGCCCAGGGTCCGAAGCCTGGATTGCAGGCGCCGTGGGCCGTCTTCGAGTGCGAGGTAGAGCACGGGAGCCGGTTTGGTTGTAACGCAGCCGAGCACCTTCTTTCCGGTGCTGATAGCAATGGCTATGCCCAGGACGAGCCATGATTTGCCGATCTTCGGGGCTGCGACAAGGAGCGTGAGCCCTTCGGGAATGATGCCGTCCACTACGTACACAAGTTCCGGGAACACCTGTTCAAGGAGCCAGGAACCAGTGAATGCTTTCTTGAGCTTCGAGGGGGATTCGTCTTCGTAGGCGTCGGCGCAAAAGTAGTCAGGAATGTCGCGGGTTGGGTTGAGCTGCGTGTCGGTCAAGTTCAGTCCTTGCGTCTGATGTGGTCTGTTCCGTTGTTTTGCAAGGGCCGGTGTGGGCGCTCATCTCCACACCGGCCCTAGTCCTGGGCGCTATCAAGCTGCCGGCTTGTGCTGCTGTGCTCTGGCGAAGTGATCCAGGAAGAGTGATTCCCATGCCGAGGCAATTTCATCTGACTCTGCGGTGATGATCAGGTTGAAGTCCGGGCGCGCCCAACCGTGGGGATCTGGGAATCGCTCCATGCCGCCGTATTCACGAGGGAACCGGAACGGCCTGTATCCGTGGACGCGAATTTCCACGATGGAGCCTTGTGGGAGTCGGGAGATGTCCCATGCATGGACTCGATCCAGCTCAGCGGAGTCATAGGCGACGGATCCGCGGGTGGTGCGGTCAAAGCGGGCAACATCGATGGTGATCTTCTTGCTGATCATCAGAGATGCCCCTCAAAGAACTCGTGGTCGGAGTTGTAGGCGAGGCGGAAAAGTTCAGCCCACAGCCCGCCTGCCATTACCTTCTTGGGGTTCTCAGCGCCCAGCCATGCCGTATAGGCGGCGTCTGTCAGCAGTTCTGGCGCCAGCTTGTTCGCCCTTGCGAGGCGTAGCACCGTTTCCGCGTATCGGGCGTGGCTTACTTCTTCCTGGAACTCAGCCAGTGCGGAAGCTGTGACGCTTGATGCTTGGTCGAAGTGGTCACGCCACGTTGCGTAGACATCGGTCGAGGGATCGGTTAGAGTCATTGCAGAAGACATAACGGTGAGAACCTATCTATTTCTTGTTGTTATTGATCAGGCGGGTTGGACTTGCAAGGGCAAATTGCATGGTTCGGCCCGCTTTTTTGTGCATTCCGTATTTGACTGCCCCCCCGGCTGCCAAACACTCTTGATGGTGGCTCTGAGTCCACTTGTGCTATTCGATGACGGTCAGTCCTTCTGGGTGGCACTGTTGGCGTTCGCCGTTCTCCCAGGTGACCCATACGCCCCGGCTAGTTACGCGCCAAACCTTGCCGATAGGGCCGTTTGCCTTACCGGACATTCCGACATACTTCACGCGCCTGCCGGCGAACTTTGCCTTCCACTCGTCAAGGCTCATCTCAAGCAGCGTTCTCAAATGCTGCGTCGATGTAGTCGCTAACGTCTGACTCGCGGAATACTCGACGGCCCCCAATTTTGGCGGATTTTGGTGCGGTTCCTTGGTGGATCATCCAACGTAGCTGCGCCTCTGACTTGCGGAGTCGTTCCGCAGCTTCTCCTAGCGTTAGCAACGTAGTTGGTGATGGTGTCATGTCGCTCCTAGTCGTTTGGGAACTAAGAAGAATAGTTCTTGTAAGACTATTGTGGCTGGATGTTGAGATTGTTGTCAACCCCCTGGGGAATACATACACTATTCGCATGGAGAATACTGATGGACCGGTAGGTATAGGTGAGGCGACGGAGCGAGCCTTCGGGGCTCGGGTAAGGGAACTTCGCACAGCGCTAGGCATGACGCAGGCTGACCTTGCGGCCAGGATGACAACCCTGGGCTACGGAATGTCCCAGACCATGATCGCCAAGTTAGAGCGTGGGGCCCGCCCCACTTCAGTCGGGGAATTGGCCGTGTTGGGTGACATCTTGGCTGTTCCCCTGCCGAGCCTCCTTGCGGGTGAGACTCTGCCCCCAGAGATTGCCCGCATCAACGAACTCAGGATTCGCGTGTACAACAAGGCGTCCGCGATTGTGGAACTTAAGCGCGAGATGGAGAAGGTTGCAACATCTCTCGAAGTTCAAAGAGTCGGCTTGGAGGGCTCTGTTCGTGTCTACAATGAAGCGCTGTCAGCGGCGATCAACGCCCGCGGCGCCGACTGGCTGGCCGCGTGGGGAATAGACGGTAACGACGAGCTAGACATTCAGCGCGATCTTTCGGGGTTCCTAAATGGCTAGCATTCAGAAACGTGACAACGGTTCTTGGCGTGCCAGATACAGAGACGACGCAGGCAAAGAACATGCGCGGCACTTCCCCCGGAAGATAGATGCTCAACGGTGGCTCGATGAAGTGACGGCGTCTGTCGTTACAGGCAGCTACGTGGATCCGAAGTCTGGGCGGATCACGCTTGCCAGTTTCTTCGCTGAATGGTCGGGCCGGCAAATATGGGCCGATGGAACCACGAAAGCTATGAGCTTAGCCGTGCGCTCGTGCACGTTCGCTGACATCGAGTTCCGAAGCCTCAAGCGCTCCCATGTTGAGGCGTGGGTGAAAAAGATGAGCCAAGACGGCTTGGCGCCAGGAACAGTAAAGACGCGCTACAACAATGTTCGTTCGGTGCTGCGCGGAGCAAAGAATGATCGGTTACTAGCCGTGGATCCGGCTGAGGGAGTGACGCTCCCCCGCGCCCGTAAGGCTGAGTATGCCATGGCTATCCCGTCGCCAGAAGATGTCGGCAAGCTCATGGCCGCATCGGAGGTGTGGTTTCAGCCGTTTGTTGCGATGTGCGCCTTTGCAGGCCTACGCCTCGGGGAAGCTGCGGCTGTGCAGCTCAGTGATATCGACTTTCTGCGCAGGACTCTCAACGTACGGCGCCAGATACAGCGGGCCGGCAAGGGGCAGGTTTCCATCACGCTGCCCAAATACGGCTCTGAGCGCGTCGTTCACATCCCGGACGGGTTGGTGCAGCTTCTAGCGACACACGTTCAGCAGATCGGCGTACACGGCCAGCAGCAGTGGTTATTCCTAGGTGACCAGGGCTTGCCTCCGCATCAGAACACCACTGGCTATTGGTGGCGTAAAACAGTAAAGGCCGCAGGCCTTGAAGCTGTGAGACTCCATGACCTGCGGCACTACTATGCTTCTGGTTTGATTGCTGCTGGCTGTGACGTTGTGACCGTGCAGCGGGCCTTAGGCCACTCGAAAGCAACCACCACCCTGAATACCTACGCGCACCTCTGGCCCACTGCCGAGGACCGCACCAGAACCGCCGCTGGCGCAATGATGGATCACGCTCTCGGCAATTCTGCGGACTCCTTGCGGACTCGGCAAACCTAACCCCAACAAGCAAGCGGGAAAACGGCCTCAATCACACGTTGAAGCGGAACTCCACCACGTCGCCGTCGGCCATGACGTATTCCTTGCCTTCGATGCGGACCTTGCCGCGAGACTTGGCCTCAGCCATGGAGCCGGCATCGATGAGGTCGTCGAAGGACACAACTTCGGCCTTGATGAAGCCGCGCTGGAAGTCGGAGTGGATCACGCCGGCTGCTTGCGGAGCGGTGTCACCTTGGCGGATGGTCCAAGCGCGGGTTTCCTTGGGGCCGGCGGTCAGGTAGGTCTGCAGGCCAAGGGTGTGGAAGCCGACGCGGGCCAATTGATCCAGCCCGGATTCGCTCTGCCCGTTCATTTCCAGCATTTCGCGGGCTTCTTCCTCGTCCAGTTCGACGAGGTCAGCCTCAAGCTTGGCGTCAAGGAACACCGCATCGGCGGGGGCAACGAGCTCGCGCAGCTCATCCTGCTTGGCGGGGTCGCCGAGGATGCCTTCGTCGGCGTTGAAGACGTAGATGAAGGGCTTGGCCGTCAGGAGGCCGAGCTCCTTGAGGTGTCCCATCTCCAGCTTGTCGCTCTTGATCGACGAGAAGATGGTGTCGCCGCGTTCGAGCACAGCTTGTGCAGCCTTGATGGCGTTCAGTTCGGCCGCTTCACGCTTCTTGATCTTGACTTCTTTTTCGATGCGCGGGATGGCGTTTTCGATCGTCTGGAGGTCGGCCAGGATCAGTTCGGTGTTGATGGTCTCCATGTCGGAGCGCGGGTCCACCTTGCCGTCGACGTGCACAACGTCGGGGTCGTCGAAGACGCGGACAACCTGGGCAATCGCCTCGGCTTCGCGGATGTTGGCGAGGAACTTGTTACCCAGGCCTTCACCCTCCGATGCGCCCTTCACAATCCCGGCGATGTCCACGAAGGACACCGGCGCGGGCAGCAACTTCTGCGAACCGAAGATCTCGGCCAGCTTCGCCAGGCGCGGGTCCGGCAGGTTCACGACGCCGACATTCGGTTCGATGGTTGCGAAGGGATAGTTCGCAGCAAGCACCTGGTTGCGGGTCAGTGCGTTGAAAAGGGTTGATTTGCCGACGTTGGGCAGTCCGACGATGCCAATAGTAAGAGCCACGAGGATTGATTCTACCCGGAACGACCGCAGACTTGCTTGTTGAAACCGGCACCGAAGGGTCACACGCGAGGCCGCACTAAAACTGTCGTACCCCTGTGACAGGGTTACTGCATGGATGGATTTGGATTGGTTCTGGCCCTGCTCATGCTGCTGATCGGAGCGGCCGTCGGACTTGGCATCGGGTACGTGCTCTTCCAGCGCCGGGGCGCGGGATTGGAAGCGGACTTCGACGCCGTTTCGTCCCGCCTTTCGGAGGTGACAGCCCAGTTCGCGGCCGCCGACGCCGAACGCCGGCTTTTGTTCGCACAGAACCGGGAACTAAGCGAGGCACGGAATTCGGACGGCAGCGTCCTGCGCGCCCTTGCCCCGGTCGCCGAGAAGCTCACCGCAGTCCAGCAGCAGGTCTCGCTCCTGGAACGCGACCGCGCGGAACAGTACGGGCAATTGGCCCAGCAGTTGCAGGACGCCCGGCTCTCCGATGAGCAACTCCTCAGGTCGACGCACGCTTTGGCATCCGCACTGCGATCCAACAGTGCCCGCGGTCAGTGGGGCGAGGTCCAGCTTCGCCGTGTGGTTGAGGCCTCGGGTATGTTGCGCCACGTGGACTTCCACGAGCAGGTGCATTCCGCACGCAGCGACAACACCCTGCGTCCAGACCTTGTGGTCCAGCTTCCCGGGGGCAAACAGCTGGTAGTGGATGCCAAGGTGCCCCTGGCTTCATAC
Source organism: Paenarthrobacter sp. NPDC089988 (assembly GCF_044748465.1). Lineage (NCBI taxonomy): Bacteria > Bacillati > Actinomycetota > Actinomycetes > Micrococcales > Micrococcaceae > Paenarthrobacter > Paenarthrobacter sp. NPDC089988. The sequence continues at coordinate 218,879 of NZ_JBIVGD010000002.1, read as the reverse complement.
CTGGCAGCGCAGGAGCAGCTCCACGGCGAGGGTGCCCTCGGTGAATCAGTCACGCCTTCAGCCAATCAGGATCCCAAAGTGCTCCTTGCCCAGCACGCCAAGGCGCTCAAGGCCCACATCGACGCCCTCGCTTCGAAGAAGTACTGGGACATCCCCGGCAACTCCCCCGAACTGGTCATCTGCTTCCTGCCCGCCGAGTCGATCCTGGCCTCGGCCTTGGAAGCGGACCCGGCCTTGTTGGAGCATGCCCTGTCCAGGAACGTGGTACTGGCTTCGCCGGGAACGCTCCTCGCGGTCCTGAAATCCGTTGCCTTCACGTGGCGGCAAGACGTACTCACAGACAGCGCCCACGAACTCTTCGAACTCGCAAGGCAGTTGTACGAGCGGATGGGTACGCTCGGCGAAAATGTCGGGAAACTGGGCACTTCCCTCAAAACGTCCGTGGATCGCTACAACGCGTTGGTGGGAACTTTGGAGGCGCGGGTTCTGCCCACGGCCCGCAAACTCAACACCATGGACGACGCCGGACTTGTCGCCCCGCCGTCGGTGGAGGCCGTGCCGCGCTCCCTCGCAGCGCCGGAGCTTCTGGCAGTGGAGTCACGGGACGAAACGGACCACGACCGCGAGTCGGCCGCCTAGGAAAGCGGCCAGGCGACCTGTGGAGGGCTTGGGTAAGCAACTCTTCACCGCTTCAGCCAAAGTGCCGACAAGAAGAAACGGCCCCGGCTGGGTGACTCTCACTCATGTGACAATCACCCGGCCGGGGCCGGTTTCTGAATCTTTCTAGGACGTAGGGCGGTTTCCGCGTCCACCAAGTGCCCGGCTTACATCGCCGGCCTGCTTCAGGGTAGCGCGCAGTTCCTTCGGCAGGGAGAAGAGCAGGTCTTCTTCGGCCGTCACCACTTCCTGGACTTCGCCGTAACCGTAGTCTGCGAGCAGCCTCAGCACCTCCTGGACCAGAACCTCCGGCACCGAAGCGCCGGATGTGACGCCTACGGTGGCAACGCCTTCGAACCAGCGTTCATCCACCTCATTGGCAAAGTCCACGCGGTACGACGTCTTTGCACCGTACTCCAGGGCAACTTCGACCAAGCGGACGGAATTCGATGAGTTGGCCGATCCCACCACGATCACGAGGTCGGCCTGCGGAGCGATCTTCTTGATGGCTACCTGGCGATTGGTGGTTGCATAGCAAATGTCGTCGCTGGGCGGATCCTGGAGCGTGGGGAACCGTTCCTTGAGCATGCGCACGGTTTCCATGGTCTCGTCAACGCTCAAGGTGGTCTGGGAAAGCCAGATGGTCTTTTCAGGGTTGCGGACCGTTACCTTGCCCACTTCATGCGGGCCATTAATGATCTGGATATGGTCCGGGGCTTCACCAGCCGTACCTTCTACTTCCTCGTGGCCATCGTGGCCGATGAGCAGAATGTCGTAGTCCTCTTTCGCGAAACGCACGGCTTCGCGGTGAACCTTGGTCACCAACGGGCACGTGGCGTCGATGGTGCGCAGGCCGCGATCCTCAGCCGACTGCACCACGGCAGGGGAAACTCCGTGGGCAGAGAAGATCACCAGGGCACCCTCTGGGACCTCGTCCGTCTCGTCGACGAAGATGGCGCCCTTTTCCTCAAGGGAGGAGACCACATGGACGTTGTGGACGATCTGTTTGCGGACATAGACCGGAGGGCCGTAATGCTCCAAGGCCTTTTCGACCGCGATGACGGCACGGTCGACGCCCGCGCAGTATCCACGCGGGGCAGCCAGAAGGACCTTCTTGGTCCCGTTCACAGGAGCAGCCGCCAGTACCTCTTCAGGAGATCGACGTCTGCGGGGAACCGTGGGCATCGGAATGGAGACTGCTGTGCTGGTCATCCTTCCATGCTACCGGGCAGTGGTGGCCCGGTTCGCCGAAGGTGACCGCCGTCTCCCGGCTACCAACCACCCAAGGAATCCCAATGCCATGACGGCAGCCGAGACCCAAACATCCACGACTATCCATTGGCCAAAGCCGGACCGCGACGACTCGAGGAACTCCTGCTTGAACAACTCCGCCACACTGTTGCCGCTGGAAATGTTCTGGACCGAACTGACGGCGAGGTCCGCCGTCGTGCTCCAGAGGGCAGCCAGAGCCAGCCCGCCAAGTCCCAGGAAAACGAAAACCAGCGCGCGCCTGCGTGCCGCGGCCAGCGCGAGCAGAACCGACACACCGGCGCCCAAAGCGGCAACCCACCACAACGGGGCGAAAGCGGATACGCGCTCCACGATCTGCCGCTGCGACGGTTGTCCCAACGTCACCACGCTTTCAGCCGGCACCTCCAGGGTGATCCCGGTGGACGAGGCGAAGTGGTCCCTGATGAGCCGGACCAGCGGCGCGATATCCAGGAGCAAAGCAGTGGGGGAACCGGATTCTTCGGTTTGGCCGCCAAAATTGAGGCGGTGGCTGTTCCGGACCGTTTCTTCCCAGGCCTGCGGATAGTCGCTCCACGATTGCATGCCGTTCGCAGCGCCCTTGAGGGCATCGCCCGCGAGGTTGCGAACGGGCTCGGGCAGTTGCACGGAGGACTCGAAGGTGCTCACGGCCGCGCCGGTCAGGCGGTTCTGAAAGTCGGGATCCTTGCCCAGGGCACCGGCCATGCGAACGAACCCGTCCTCCTTGACCACATTCGCATCAACCCATGCTGCAGGCACGGCCACGGCTGTGAGCAGCAAAGCGAGGATCACTCCCACTGCTGAGACAAAAGTACGCAAGGTCTACCTCGGTGCTAGGGGGCTGTCCAACCATCCTAGGTCTGTCCACATACAGGGAAAAATATGGGACCCGGCGGCTGCGGCTATGGATAGAGTTGGAAGGCAGCCCGGTAACCGGCGGGCGCAAGGTTACCGAGGACAGGCGCATGCAGGAAAGAGCACGGATCACCCATGTCAGCTGAAGCCAGCCCCGAATCGACCTTGCCTGCAACTGCTGCCGAGACCAGTCCGGACAACCCGTGGCCCCTGCAATTGTTGTCGCGGAAGCTCAAGGCCCACATCGAACGTGCACCTGCTGCATGGATCGAGGGCCAGGTGATCGAAATGAACCGGCGCGGCGGCAACGCGTTCCTCACGCTACGCGACGTCGACGCGGAGATCTCATTGCCTGCTTCGGTGTGGTCCACGGTGCTGGACCGCCAACGGACTCCGCTGGAACGCGGCTCACGCGTGGTGGCCTTGGTGAAAGCCGATTTCTGGGTGAAGACCGGGCGACTCAACATGTCTGTGAAGGACATCAGGCCGGTGGGCCTGGGCGATCTCCTGGCCCGGATAGAGAGGCTCCGGCAGGCCCTGGCGGCAGAAGGGCTTTTCGCCGATTCCAGAAAGCGGAAGCTGCCGCTGCTCCCCCACCGCATTGGATTGATCACGGGCCGCGATTCGGACGCTAAGAAGGACGTCCTGCGCAACGCAGCGCTGCGTTGGCCAGCCGTCGAATTCGATGTCCGCGAGGTGGCAGTCCAAGGCAACACCGCGGTCTCGCAAATCATTGGCGCCCTCAAAAAGCTGGATGCGGATCCGCACGTGGATGTCATCGTCCTCGCCCGTGGTGGCGGTGCCCTGGAAGACCTCCTGCCTTTCAGCAACGAGGACCTGATCAGGGCCGTGGCCGCCGCTACAACCCCGGTGGTCAGTGCCATCGGCCACGAAGCCGACCGGCCGATCCTCGACGACGTTGCCGACCTCCGCGCCTCGACGCCAACGGATGCAGCCAAAAGGATCGTTCCGGACGTCTCCGAAGAGCTTGCGGTGGTCCGGCAGGCCCGCGACCACCTGCGCCGCAGCATCGGGAGGATGGTGGACCGGGAAACGGACCGGCTGCACGCCCTGAGGTCGAGGCCGGTTTTGGCCACGCCGGACACCCTCGTGGCGGTCCGCGCACAGGACATCGACAGGTTGCAGCAGAGGTCCCACTCTGCCGTGAATACAGCTGTGCTGCGGGCCCTCGACCAGGTGCATCACCTGCGCGCGCAAGTTCGGGCGTTGTCCCCGCAAAAGACACTGGACCGTGGTTATGCCGTGGTGCAGATCGTGGGCGAGGACCAGGCGGGCCACACTGTGGTCAGCAGCCCGGAACAGACGCCGGAAGGAACGGCTTTGGCCATCCGGGTTGCGGAAGGACGATTCCGGGCAACGTCCGTGGGGCAAGGCCAGATCGCCGGGCGATGATCCCAGGACACGAACGACGGCGCACTATAGACCACCAACCGGCCCTAGCGGCCGGGACACCAGCCAAAGGAAACCCATGACCGAAAACCCCGCACACGCCTCCGAGTCGCTCGACGCCCTGAGCTATGAAGACGCCCGTGAACAATTGGTGGCCGTCGTGGGCCGCCTCGAGGCCGGCGGCGCAAGCCTGGAAGAGTCACTCGCCCTGTGGGAACGCGGCGAAGCGCTGGCCAAACGCTGTGAGGACTGGCTGGAAGGCGCCCGAAAGCGGCTCGCAACGGCCCGCGAGGCAAGCACCGAATCCGGGGAGGGTCAGTAACCGGGTGCTGCCCCGCGACCGACGGGCAATCCCCTATTGCCCGCGTCCGACGGCTAAGCCGCTACTGACAGGAAGAAACGGCTGACCGGACGGCACGCGGCAGCCTCGCACGCCCGCCGAAGGACAGTTCAGGACTCGACCACCAAGGCACGTTCAGCGGCAACGTCAAACTCCGCCTTGGGCCAGTCCAGGGACATCCCGCGAAGGGCCTCCAGCAACAATTCCTGAACAGCGATGCGCGCGTACCACTTCTTGTTGGCCGGAACCACGTGCCACGGGGCGACGACAGTGGATGTTTTCTCGAATGCGACGCTGTAGGCGTCCATATAGTCGTCCCAGAATGCCCGCTCGGTGAGGTCGCCGCGACTGTACTTCCAGTGCTTGGTCGGATCGTCCAACCGCGCGATGAGGCGTCTTTTCTGTTCGTCCTTGCTGATGTTCAGCATGACTTTGACAATGGTTGTTCCCTGCTCGGCCAGCCGCGCCTCGAAGTCATTGATGGCTGAATACCGCCGCTCCAGTTCCTTGGCGTCGGCCCATCCATGCACCCGGTGGATGAGGACATCCTCGTAATGGGAGCGGTCGAAGACACCCACCATGCCTGCAGCCGGAACCTGCTTCTCGATCCGCCACAGGAAATCGTGGGCTTTCTCTTCCTCCGTGGGTGCCTTGAAGGCCGTGAGGTGGACACCTTGCGGGTCCATGGCACCCACAACATGGCTAACGGCCCCACCCTTGCCCGCTGTGTCCATGGCCTGGAGGATCAACAGCAACCGTTTGGGACTGCCGAACTTTCCGGACGCAAACAATTGCTCCTGGAGTTCGGCCAGCCTGGCATCCTGCGCGCCGAGCAAGGCCTTGCCGTCCATCTTGTTGCCTGCGTAGCCCGGCGTTGATTCGGGATCCACATCCGCAAGTGAGAATCCCGAACCCACCCTCAAGACTTCTGCTGGACTCTTGGCGAACTCAACCGCAGCGACCATGGCTTGCCTTCCTGCCGGGCGGCGCCCCGGCGGCGCAGCATGGAACTCAGGCTAGTTGCCCGGGTACCTCGACAGGAAGTCCGCCATGCGCCCGATCGCCTCTTCGATGTCCTTGACGTTGGGCAGGGTGACCATGCGGAAGTGGTCCGGACGTACCCAGTTGAAGGCCCGGCCGTGCGAGACCAGAATCTTCTGCTCCCTCAGGAGATCCAGGACGAACTTCTCGTCGTCCCGGATGTGGAAGACCTCCGGATCCAGTTTGGGGAACAGATAGAGGGCTCCCCTGGCCTGCTGGGTGCTGACGCCGGGAATGGCGTTCAGGAGGTCGTACGCCTTGTTCCGCTGCTCCAGGAGCCGACCGCCGGGAAGGATGAGGTCGTTGATGCTTTGGTAGCCGCCCAGTGCCGTTTGGATGGCGTGCTGGGCAGGCACGTTGGCGCACAGGCGCATGTTGGCCAGCAGGTTGATGCCTTCGAGGTAATCCGCGGCGTCCTTCTTCGGCCCGGAAATGGCCATCCAGCCGGCCCGGTAGCCGCACACGCGGTACGCCTTGGACAGGCCGCTGAACGTCAGGCACAGCACATCGTCGCCCGTCAGGCCGGCAAGATTCACGTGGACGGCGTCTTCATACAGGATCTTCTCGTAGATTTCGTCCGCGAAGATCACCAGGCCGTGCTTCTCGGCCAGAGCCACGATCTTCTTCAGCGTCTCTTCCGGGTAGACCGCTCCTGTGGGGTTGTTCGGGTTGATGACCACGATTCCCTTGGTGCGCGGCGTGATCTTGGCTTCCATGTCCTCAAGGTCGGGCTGCCAGCCGGATTCCTCGTCGGTGAGGTAATGGACGGGCCGCCCGCCGGCCAGGGCGACAGAAGCCGTCCACAGGGGGTAGTCCGGGGTGGGAATCAGGACCTCATCGCCGTCCTCGAGCAGCGCCATGAGGGACATGGTGATGAGCTCGCTGACGCCGTTGCCAAGGTAGATGTCGTCAACGTGGATGTTCTGGATACCGCGGGTCTGGTAGTACTGGGACACGGCCGTCCGGGCGGAGAAGATGCCGCGTGAATCGCTGTATCCCTGGGCGTTGGGGAGGTGGCGGATCATGTCCACCAGGATGGCGTCAGGCGCTTCGAAACCAAACGGTGCCGGGTTTCCGATGTTCAGTTTGAGGATACGGTGACCCTCCGCCTCCATTTGCTGGGCGGCCTGAAGAATCGGTCCACGGATGTCGTAGAGGACATTATGAAGCTTGGTGGACTGCTTGAAATTCGCCATTCCTCAAATATGCCATAGCGGTCATGGACTTCCGTTGAGACGTCCCTCACAGAAACGACGACGGCGGTGACGGGCCCGCGCGGGTCCGTCACCGCCGTCGTACGCGGTTTTCGTCAGCTGTTACTTGACGATGCCCTTGTCCTTGAGCCAAGCGGCAGCTGCGTCCTTGGCGCTCTGCTTCTGGTCGCCGCTCACCGAGCGGTTCAGGTTGATGAGGTCCTCGGTGGTGAGGATCTTGGACACGTTGTTGAGGGCGTCCTTGGCCTTGTCCGTCATCTTGGACTTGTTGTAGAGCGGCAGGACCTGCTGGGCCTTGAAATTGTTCTTGGGGTCTTCGAGGACCACGAGGTCGTTGTCAACGATGGACGGCGTGGTGGTGTAGATATCGGCCACCTGGACCTTGTCCTCGAGCAGGGCCTGCAGGGTCAGGTTGCCACCGCCGTCGCTGAAGGGCTGCAGTCCCTTGAGCTCGCAGTTGTAGTTCTTCTTCAAGCCCGGGAAACCGTAGGAGCGGGTCTCGAAGGTGGCCGGGGCAGCCATGGTGAAGTCCTTGCAGACCTTGGCCAGATCCTCGATGGACTTCAGCTGGTACTTCTCTGCCGTGGCTTTGGTGACCACCATGGCATCCTTGTCCTCGGCCTTGGCTGCATCCAGCACGGCCAGGCCCTCAGGGAGCTTGCCCGGCAGCGCCTTGTACACGTCATCTGCCGAGACCTCCGTGGCATCGGCGTTCAGGTAGGACAGGAGGTTGCCGGAGTAGTCCGGGACGAGGTCCACCGAGCCGTCCTGGACCGCCTTGAAGTAGATCTCGCGGGAACCAATGTTTGGCTTGGTGGTGGCCGTGACTCCGGCCGCGTTGAGGGCACCGGCGTAGATTTCGGCGATGACCTGGCTTTCCGGGAAGTCGGCCGAACCTACCACCAACGATCCACCGGCTGATCCACTGGGTGCCGACGTCGACGGTGTTGCCAGGGGGCTGCCACCACAGGCGCTCAGCGCAAGCGCCACACCGAGGCCGGCTGCCAGGCCGCCGAGACCACGGCGCGTAAGGGTCATGGGGACGGGGTTTTTCATGGTGTACCTCCTTGAACGGCAGCCCCGGAGGGAGCTGTGGCTTGGTGACCGTCGGATGCCTTCTGGCGTCCGCGGGAGTCGGGGGCAAGGCCCGGTGACAGCACCAGGCGCTGGATGGCGGCGAGGACAAGGTCGACGGCGATCGCCAGGGCTGCGATCAACAGGGAACCGCCGAGCATGCGCGGGAAGTCCTGAAGGACCAGTCCGTCGAAGAGGTAGCGGCCCAACCCGCCCAACGGCAGGTAGGCAACCACCGACACTGTGGCGATGACCTGCAGCACTGCCGTCCGGATTCCGCCGAACATCACTTGCAGGCCGTTGGGCAGTTCCACGCGGAACAGGATCTGCATCTCGGTCATGCCCACGGCCCGGGCACCATCCACCACCGTGGAATCGACGCTGGAGATGCCTGCGTAGGTGCCTGCCAGGAGCGGTGGAACGGTGAGGATGACGAGTGCCCAAACCGGCGGCATGAGGCCGCTGCCCGCCAAAAGCGCGAACAGCACCAGCAGGCCCAGCGTGGGCAGGGCACGGAGGGCGCCGGCCAAGGCGACCGCAACCACCCTGCCCCGGCCTGTGTGGCCAATGTAGAGCCCAACGGGAATGGCTATAGCCGCGGCGATGACCAGCACCAGGCCGCTGTATTGCAAGTGTTCGGATAGACGCGCAGGAATTCCACCGCTGCCGGACCAGTGCAAAGGATCGATCAGCCAGGCGATGGTGTCCGTGAAGATGTTGCTCATGCCGAAGCCCCCGGATCCGGTCGTGGGGATGCCTGCGCTGCCGGGCCGGACTTAGGTTCGGTGACGATCGCCGTGGTGCTGGCCTGTCCGCTGCCACCCGCGGCCCGTGTCCAAGGCGTCAGGATCCGCTCCAGCACCACGAGCACGGCGTCCATCAGCAACGCGAGCACCAGGATGGCAACGATGCCCACCACCACTTCGGTCACGAAGGCACGCTGCAGGCCGTCGGTGAAGAGCATTCCCAGGTTCCCAACGCCCAACAACGCCGCGACGCTGACCAGCGAGATGTTGCTGACCGACACAACGCGGAGCCCGGCAAAAAGCACCGGGAGGGACAAAGGCAGATCTACTTGGAAGAACCTGTTCAGTGGCTTGAAGCCCATGGCGACGGCGGCGTTGCGAAGATCGTTGTCCACGGAATCGAAGGCATCCATGGCTGCCCGGACCAGCAGGGCCACAGCATAGATCGTGAGGGCCACCACCACGTTCAGGGGGTCCAGTATCCGCGTGCCCAGGATGGTGGGAAGAATGATGAACAGGGCCAGGGACGGAATGGTGTACAACAGGGAAGTCGCCGTGGCCACCACTGATCGCAGGGTGCCGTTACGGCGGGCCAACTGTGCCAGGGGAATCGAAATCAGCAGCCCCAGGAGCATGGGAACGACGGCCAGGACCAGATGCTGTCCCGCCAAGCCAAACACCATGCCCGTGTTCGCCAGGAACCACTCCATCAGGTGGCGTCCTCCCTGCGGCGGCGGACTTCCTCGATGAGGGCAAGGACTTCCGGCGCCTTCAAGACGCCGGCAACCCGGCCGTCGTCGTCCACGGCCACGCCAAGCCCTGACGGGGAGGACAGCGCCGCGTCGAGCGCCCGCCGCAGGGTGTCCCCCTTGCGGAAGAGCGAACCGCCGGGGATGATTCCGGCACCGTCCCGCGGTGAGGACCACCCGAGCGGCCTGGACTCCTGGTCGACAACCAGCGCCCACTCCCCCGAATCCTGGCCGGCGTGATGCCCGTCCGAGGCTCCCACCATGGTGACGGGATGCAGCTGCACCGAGTCGGCGGCGTTGAACGCCAAATGCCGGAAGCCCCGGTCACGGCCAACAAAGGAGGCTACGAAGTCGTTGGCCGGCGCCCGCAGGATCTCCTCCGGAGCCGCGTACTGGGCGAGCTTACCGCCCACGGCAAAGACCGCTACCTTGTCGCCCAGCACCGTTGCCTCATCGATGTCGTGGGTCACGAACACGATGGTCTTGGCCAACTCGCGCTGGAGGCGCAGCAGTTCCTGCTGAAGTTCGTCGCGCACCACGGGGTCCACCGCGCTGAAGGGCTCATCCATGAGCAGCACCGGCGGATCTGCCGCGAGCGCACGCGCCACGCCGACGCGTTGCTGTTGGCCGCCCGAGAGTTGCGACGGGTACCGTTTGCCGAGTCCGGAAGCCAGCCCGACGACGTCGAGCAGTTCCGCCGCACGCTTCCGCGCCGCGGTCTTCGGAACGCCGTTCAGTCGCGGAACGGTGGCAATGTTGTCCAGCACGGACCGGTGCGGGAGCAAACCTGCGGATTGCATGACGTACCCCATGGACCGGCGCAACTGGGCGGCCGGGACCTTTGACACGTCCTCGCCGTTGACGGTGATGGTGCCCGCGCTGGGCTCGACCATGCGGTTGATCATGCGCAATGACGTGGTCTTGCCGCAGCCCGAGGGACCGACAAAGACCGTAATGGCACCCTTGTCGATGGACATGCTCAGAGCGTCAACCGCCGGTTGTCCCCCCTGGTACTGCTTGGTCACGCTCTGGAACTCAATCATGGCTTCGGCCATACCTGGGCTTACCTATCTGTAATTTCGACATCCTCGGACGGTAGAGCCAATTGATCATAAGCACGCTTACTGTGGCTGTAAAGCCGATCTTCACCCAGCGTAGCCAGCGGGCCAAGCGATGTCAGCGACGCCACGTATTCCGTAATGAATCGGCAATGTTCACCGTTTCCGGCGTTTGGGGTTCCTTCCGTTCCTTTCCTCGGCCGTGTCGTGGCGGTATCGCTCGGCCGCCCGTTGTCCGCGTTCGGCGGAAACCACCTTCTGGTGCCACTCGCGCTGGTAAGCACGACGCGCGGCTGCATCGTGTTTCCGGTTCAGTGCCGCGATCTCCCGCTGGAGCTTGAGGTAGCTTGCCCACCGGCGATGGTCCAACGATCCGTTGGCCAAGGCCTCCAGCACGGCGCACCCCGGCTCAGCCTGGTGGGAGCAGTCGGAGAACCTGCATTGCCCGAACAGCTCTTCAAGGTCGCCGAACATTTCGTCCATACCGTCGTCCGCGTCGAAAAGGCCGAAGCCACGGACGCCAGGCGTGTCCATCAGTACTGCGCCACCCTGCAACGGAACCAGCTCACGGGACGTGGTGGTGTGCCTGCCCTTGCCATCGCCGGCACGGACCGCGCCGGTCTCCTGGACGCCGCGACCCACCATGGCGTTGATCAGCGTGGACTTGCCTGCGCCGGACGGGCCAAGCATCACCAAGGTTGCCCCTTGCGGAATGTGGCGAAGGAGTTCATCCAGGCCGTCGCCGTGTTCGGCAGAGGTAGTGACCACTTCCACGCCGGCTGCTTGCTGGATGACCTCGCCCACAACATCGTCCGCCAGGTTTGCGAGGTCGGCCTTGGTGATCACCACCAGGGGTGTGGCACCGGAATCCCAGGCGGCCACGAGCGTCCTTTCCAGGCGGTTGTGGGTCAGCGGCCGGTCCATGGGAACCACCACGGCCACGATGTCGATGTTCGCACCGAGGATCTGTTCCTCCGAGGACGACTCGAAGGCGCGCTTGCGGCTCAGCGCGGAACGCCGGGGCAAGACCTCGACGACGGCCCGCTCACCGGCCGCGTTGCGCCCCAACCACACCCAGTCTCCCGTGGCTGGGACGAGGCCGCGGCGCGGGTAGGGCAAATGGAGCAGCCCGTTGCCCGAAGCGACCAGGACGTGGTTTCTGTCGAGGCGGACGATCCGGCCCGGCGAAGCATCAGCGGCGGACGCCAACGGTCCCGTCAAAGGATGGTCCGCGAAGAGTTGGACAACGCGGGGGTTGTATCCGTACTCCACGAGGAGTCGGTTGGTAGCAGGAAAAAGGATGTCGCTTGACGAAGCGTAAGTATTCAATCGGTAGCCTCTGCTGAGGCCCGGCCACCTGGCTAGAGGCAGGCGGATGCCGGGACAGGAATGGTGGAATGACGGTGCGCCGCTGCACTGTGCGAACTGTGCGGGGCGCGCAGAACCATGGCAGTCATCAAATCCACCTCCTCGGCATCCAGGGCCGGCTGTCGATCGGCCGGCAACGACCTCCAGCGTACTCAGGCCCGCCGGATATGGCTACCCTTTCAGGAATCGTGTGCGGCGAGCTTTCCATCCAGCGGGCGTTCCCGCTCAAGGCGAAGGGCCACATCCACCAGCGAAACCCGGTTGAGCTTGCCCACATCCTCAAGGGGGATCCAGGCAGCATGGGTGGTGCTGCCGTCCACCTCGTGCGTCAATTCCCCGCCGGTGATGGAGGCTTCATAGACCAGCCGGAGCGCCTGGAAGTCACGGGTTGTTCCGTCCGGCTGGGCTTCCCTGGGCCAATGGCCCACATCGATGCCGAGCATGCGGTGGATCCGCGCCTCGTAGCCTGTTTCCTCCAGGACCTCGCGCCGGCAGCCGTCCACGGGGTGCTCGGCCAGGTCCAACCCTCCTCCGGGGAGGGTCCATCCTTCCTTGTCGTCCTGCTTCCAGTACGCCAGGAGGATCTTGCCTTCCTGAATAATGACGGCGTAGGCAGCGGGGCGGGTGTCGAAGTCCAGGCTCATTCAGCCAGCATAGTTCTCCCCCGGGCCCGGTTACGTAAGATCAGCCGCGCCGATGGGACCGGCCTGTTCCGGCCCGAGGTCCGGCTTCTCCCGAAGCTCAATGACGGCACCCGGGTCACCGAGTTCCAGCACCCGGATGCTGTTGCGTCCCGCCCTCACCAAAGGCGCCGGGGCGTAGAGGGTTACCTGCGGTCCCTTGTTCCAGTACCTGCCCAGGAGAAAGCCATTGAGCCAGACGAAGCCCTTAGTGGATTCCGGGAGCGCAATATAGGTGTCTGCGGGTTCCGGGGCAGTGAACGCTGCTTCGGGGAGGTCCGCGAGATCCTCCTCTGTCCATTCGCCCAGGGCAACAGGCGTTTGGGTCCAGTGGAAGGTGTAGCGCTGGTTGATGAGCACGCCACCCAGGATGCCCTTGCCCTGGCCCGTGAATGGTCCGTAGTTGATGCGGCCCAGGTTTTCCACGAGGATTTCCAGTTTTGCCGGGATACCTGTTCCAGTAACGGCCAGCCCCTCGGCCGCGGTTTGGTCATCCAGGACCCCCGCGTACGCTCCATCCACCCAGATGTAGGCACGGTCGTGAAGGCCCATGATCTTGAGGCGGCTCTCCGTGGGAGCATCACGGCGTCCCGGAAGGATGGCCTCGGCCGCATACAGGACCATGCCGCCGTCGAGCCCCAACTGCTCGAAGGTGAGGGGCTTGACGCTGGCAACCGGCGACGCTGCTTCCTTGGCGATGTCCAGCGGACCCCGCCCGGCCGTCAACGGCAGCGACTGCGCCGGGAGGACAGGAGCCGCCGTAAGCAGCCCAGAGGGAAGTTCGGGCAGGTCATCGATGCCCTGGGCGCGGTAGAACTCCCTGCGAAGGGCGTGGAACTTGGGCGTCAACTCGCCGTTTTCAGCGATCGGGGCATCGGAGTCGTAGCTCGTGACCGTCGGCTGGAGCATGGTGCCATCGTGGTTGCTGCCCGACCCGAGGCCGAAGTTGGTTCCACCGTGGGCCATGTACACGCACAAGGACCCACCGGCGTCGAGCATTTTCCGGGCTTCGGCTGCCGCATCGGCGGCATCACGGCGGTGGTGGTGTTCGCCCCAGTGATCAAACCACCCACCCCAGAACTCAACGTTGAAGAACGGCTCGTCCGGCCGGCGTCGCTTCCACGTTTCAATGGCCTCGTCCCCGCGGCTCCCGAGCGTCGCAGTAGCCCACGTCCCCTCAACCGAACCGCCATCCAGGAAATAGTCGGTGCCTCCGTCGGCCGTAAAGAGCAACTCAGTGATCCCGCCGTCCTCGAGCACGCGGCGGTTCCAGCGGATGTACTCGTGGTCATCGCCATAACTGCCGTACTCGTTCTCAATCTGGACTGCCACCACAGGGCCGCCCGCGGAGGCCTGGCGGGAGGCAATGATAGGCAGCAGGTGGCCGAACCACTCCTCTATAGCCGCGGTAAACGCAGGATCCAGGCAGCGCAGGCCAATACCCGGAATGCCGGTGAGCCATGCGGGGAAGCCACCGTTGTCCCACTCGGCGCAGATGTACGGCCCGGGCCGGACGATGACCTCCAGGCCTTCCTCGGCGGCAGTGTCAATGAAGCGTCCCAGGTCCCGCCAACCGGTGAAGTCCGGAGCCTCCCCGCGCGTAGGCTGGTGGAAGTTCCACGCCACATACGTGTCCACCGTATTGGCGCCCATCGCCTTGAGTCGACGCAGCCGGTCACGCCAGAGATCCGGGTGCACGCGGAAGTAGTGGATGGCTCCAGCGAGGATGCGGTACGGTTCACCCGAACGGTAGAGGACGGCGTCACGATAGCTCAGAAGGGCGTTGTTCACACGGAACAGATTAGCTCAATTTCCAACATTTATGCACAGGTGATGACACATGACCAATCTGGATACTGCTCCCGCAGAGCAGGTCTGCCCCGCCGCTCCTGAAAGCCAGGGGCCGTGCGTCCAGTTATGGCCTGAGCGTGAGGTTCCCTTGGGCGGCGTTCGCGCCATGAACGTCTACCGCACCCTGCCGCAACGCGGGTTGCCCACCGTGGGTGCATGGTGTTTCCTGGACAGCTTCGGCCCGGACCGGGTTGCCATGAGCGTGCTCCCCCACCCGCACTGCGGCCTGCAGACCGTCACGTGGCCGCTGGAAGGAGCCGTTCGGCACCGCGACAGCGTGGGAAGCGACGTAGTGGTCCAACCCGGAGAACTGAACATCATGACGGCCGGGCACGGCATCTCCCACTCTGAGTTCTCCGTCCTGCCGGAGTCCGACGGTTCGCCGGAAGACATCCCGGTGTCCCGCGGACTGCAGTTGTGGGTTGCCCTTCCCGACGCACACCGGCACCGCGAACCCACCTTCGAACAGCACCGCGAGCTTCCCGCCGCCGTCGGTGAGGGCTATACCGCCACAGTGATGGTGGGCGAGTTCGCCGGCCAGCGCTCCCCTGCCACCATGTTCAGCCCTATCGTCGGCGCGGACATCACCGGCTCGGGAACGTTTAGCTTCCCGCTGCGCCCCGACTTTGAGCATGCAGTCCTGGTGCTGGATGGGCAGTTGGTCATCGACGGAGAATCCGTTGCCCCCGGTCCGCTCGCTTACGTGGGTGCGGGTAGGCATTCGTTGACGGTCGACGCCGCCCCGGACACCCGGTTCATGCTCCTGGGCGGAGAACCGTTCGGCGAGGACCTGCTGATGTGGTGGAACTTCGTGGGGCGCACCCACGAGGAAGTGGAACGGGCGCGCGAGGAGTGGGAAGCCGAGGGATTGCTCGACGACGACGCTGCCGCCACCTCCCGCTTCGGCCTGGTCCGCGGCCGCGGACCGGACGCGGGGGCCGAGGCCGGTCGCATACCGGCGCCGCCGCTTCCGGGGGTCAAGCTCCGCCCGCGAACCCGCGGCTGAACCGGACCCGAGGCTAACTGCCGCGCCCTCCCCTGATCAGGCGCGCTGTTCCGCCACGAGCCGGGGAACGCCGAAAACCGGGTCCTGCTGCAGGATCCGAACGTCGGCGATCCCCGCCTCGGCTAGCCTCTCCATGAAAGCCTCCTGAAGCCGGACCACGTTCATGCCAAGGCCGCTGCCAAGGATCACGGGCCCGTCGATGCCCAACTGCCGCACGGCCTGGGCGGCGAGTTCGGCAAGGTCCTTGCCGGCCTGGTTCACCAAGGCCACGGACGTCTCATCACCGGAATCCGCGGCTTCCACCACCAAGCGTGCCCGCTGCGCCCAGAATCGGCGGCCGGTCCCGGAGGAATGGAACAGGGCGATGAGCTTGCCGGGTTCGTCCACTCCGCACGATTCCAGCAAGGCCCGGCTCAGGGCGTCCGGCTCCAAGCCCTGGTTCATGCGGCGGAGGCTGTGGCGAACAGCCTCGCGGCCCAGCCAGTACCCGCTGCCTTCGTCGCCCAGCAGGTACCCCCACCCACCGGCGCGGGCTTCCTCGCCGGCCTCGTTCCTGCCCCAGGCAGCCGAACCCGTCCCCGCAATGACCGCGACGCCCGTGCTTGCGCCACCGGCTGCCAGGAGCAGCCTGGAATCGTGGACAACCGTGATGCGTGCGCCCGGTACGTGGGGGGCGATCAGGTCTGCGAGCGCCTGCGCGTCCTCGTCTGTGTCAATGCCACCGGAGCCGGCGTAAACCTCGGCAACATTGCCGCCGCCGATCCTGGCGAACAGTTCCGCAAGGTTGGCTTTGGCCTGTTCACGGGTGACGTTCTGGACATTGGAACTTCCTGCGCTCTCGTCACGGACAGGCGTTCCATCCTCGAAACGCACGCCGCGCGTTTTGGTGCCGCCGATGTCCAGGCCGATCACGGTTCCGGCCAGGGGTGCCACGGCTTCGGGCGACGACGGGGAATGCTTGTCCGAGTCAAGATTGTTCACCGTGAAAGACTAGCTTGGAGCGTCCGGAGGAGAAACCGCATGTCCCTGTTCCATACCCCGTTCATTGCAGCACCCATGGCCGGTGGCACCTCCACTGTTGCGTTGGTGAAGGCAGTCCAGGATGGCGGGGGCTTGGGCTTCCTTGCTGCGGGATACAAGAGCGTCGAGTCCATGACGGCGGAAATCACCGCCGCCCGCAGTGCGGGCCTGCGTTTCGGAATGAACGTCTTTGTCCCGGATCCTGCCCACCTCCCGCCCGGGGCTGAGGCGAGGGCACGGCTTGAGGACTACCGGGCGGAGCTCGAGGCCGAGGCGGCCCGTTACGGCGTAACCGTACCGCCCCTCCGCCTGGACGATGACGACGCCTGGCAGGGCAAGATCGACGCCCTCCTGGCGGATCCCGTGGAATTCGTCAGTTTCGCCTTCGGACTTCCCGGCACGGCAGTGGTCAAGGCGTTGCAAAAAGCCGGAACGACCGTGATTTCCAGCGTCACGAGTGTTGACGAAGCCTTGGCTGCGGCAGAGGAAGGCCCGGACGCCATCGCTGTTCAGCACCACACCGCTGGCGGACACACGGCCGCCTTCCTCTCCAGCGGTGGGCCCCCGGCTGAAAGCACGACGGCGGGGCTGCTCGCCCAGGTGCGTGCCGCCGTCGGGCTTCCCCTGATTGCGGCAGGCGCGATCAGTGACGGCGCCGTGCTTCGTGACGTCCTGGCGGCCGGGGCCGACGCTGCCCAGGTGGGTACCGCGTTGGTGCGCACGGACGAGAGCGGAGCCAGGCAGGTGCACAAGGACGCCTTGGGCGATCCGGTCTTCACCGAGACAGCCATGACCCGCGCGTTTACCGGCCGCTGGGCCCGCTCCCTGGTCAACGATTTTGTGCGTGATCACCAGGATGCTCCCGAAGGCTACCCTGCCATCCACCATTTGACGGCACCCATCCGGGCCGCTGCGTCCGCCGCGGCAGATCCTCACCGGGTCAATCTGTGGGCGGGTGAGGCATGGCGGTCGGCGCGTACCGGGTCGGCTTCCTCAGTGGTCAAGGAGTTCCTGAGCGGGCTCTGACCAGTTCCGCCAACAGCTCCCCGCCCCGGTTGACCACCAGTTCCCTGAAACGCCGCACCGCTTCCGGTTCGAAACTCCGTTCCCGCCAGGCCAAGCCGATCTGCCGGAAAGCCAGATCGGATTCGATGGGCACCTCCACCAGCCCCAGTTCCGCCTCCGGGAGGAATTGCCCAGTGCCGTAGCCGGGTCCGGCGGGTGGCAGGATGCTGTATCCCGAACCGGCCGAAACCAGGCCGCGGACGGTGGTGGACTCCTGAACTTCGAAAGCGATCCGCGGCCGGTAACCGGCCTCGCGGAGCAGTGCCTCGCCGAGGGCCCGGAGGCCCACCCCCTCGGGAAGGGTGACGTAGGGTTCATGGCGAAGCTGGGAAAGGTGGAGGCTCGCCCGTCCGGCCAAGGGATGCCGGTAATGGAGCACCACCCTCAACGGCTCGCGGTAAAGGGCGAAGGAGCGGATGCCTTTGCCTTCCGGCGCGATCGGGGCGGTGAGCGCAAAGTCGGCGTCGCCCCTTGCCAGTTCCTGTAGGCAGTCGTCCCGCGGGCCTTGCCGCAGCTCAAAAACGGTGTTCGGGTGCTGTGCCCGGAATGCGCTGATGAGCAGTGGCAACGTGGCCTCACCGAACGTGTGCTGGAACGAGACGCCGATCTTGCCACGCACCACGTCCGACTCGTGCCTTACCCTGTCCAGGCCGGCCTGGAAGTCTTCCAGCGCGGCTTCGATATACGGCAGGAGTGTCTTGGCGGCGGGCGTCAGCCGGATTCCCCTGCCGTCGCGGACCAGCAGGTCCATCCCGACGATCGCGCTGGCCCGGGCCACGGCCCGGCTCACCGTGGATTGCGGAACCCCAAGGAGTTCGGCGGTCTCCGTCATATGTTCGGTGCGCCCCAACTCGGCCAAGACGGGTAACAGCGGCAGCAACTGGATCAGTTGCTGGTGGTCCGGCTCCATGGTTCCTCCGCTGTCATTGATGCAATGTTGCATGAGTTATCAGCAAATCATGCATTGGAATACGGAGTTGTGCCAAGCCTAGTCTGACCGGGTGACGACTACAGCAGCAGCTTCGCCCCAAACGTGGGACGGACACGCGAAGGGATCCAGCGGCTACCGGCGGGTCCTTGCCGCCCTGGCCTTGGCCGGAGTGGCTACGTTTGCCCAGCTCTACTCCACCCAGGCCGTCCTCCCGCTCATGGCGGCAGACCTGCACATCACGGCTGCCGATGCTGCCCTCAGCATCTCCCTTGCCACCATTGGCCTCGCGGTCACCGTGCTGCCATGGTCCTTCGTCGCGGACCGGATCGGGCGGGTCCGCGCCATGGCCTTCGGCATCGGGGCCGCCACGGTCCTGGGCCTGCTGGTTCCGCTGGCACCCACCGTTCCGGTGCTGCTGGGCCTGCGGGCCCTGGAAGGCATGGCACTCGGCGGAATACCGGCCATTGCCATCGCATACCTCAACGAGGAAGTCACCAAAATCCACACTGCGCTTGCTGCAGGCAGCTACGTGGCCGGCACTACTTTGGGCGGGCTGGCCGGACGCCTCGTGGCCGGACCTGTCGGCGAGGCGTGGGGATGGCGGGCCGCCGCGCTGGCCGTTTCGGTGCTCGCCACAGTGTCCGCGATCCTGTTCCTGTTCCTCGTCCCCAAACAGCGCCGTTTCCGGCCGGCCCCGGTCCAAGGCTTCCGAGGCGCCCTGCGGACCCTTCGCGGCCATGCCCTCAATGCGCGGCTCTTCTCCCTTTACCTGCAGGCGTTCCTGCTCATGGGAGGATTCGTGGCCGTGTACAACTACCTCGGCTTCAGGCTCCACGCCGAGCCGTTCGGCCTGCCCGCCACCTTGGTGAGCCTGATCTTCCTGGCGTACCTGTCCGGGACAGTGAGCTCGCGCTGGGCGGCCGGACTGACCACCCGCTTTGGACGGCGGAACGTCCTCCTCGCCGGAATAGCCATCATGTCCGCGGGCCTCGCGTTCACCCTCTTGGACAACCTCGCTGCCACGCTTGCGGGCTTGGTGGTGTTCACCGGAGGATTCTTCGCGGCCCACAGTGTCGGATCCGGCTGGACAGGTGCCATCGCCACTACGGGGCGTGCCCAGGCGGCTTCGCTCTATAACCTGTCCTACTACCTGGGCTCCAGCGTGATCGGCTGGGCGGGCGGACTCGCCTTCCAGGCTTACGGCTGGACTGCCCTGGCACTGGGCGTCATCGCCTTGGGACTTACGACGGCGGCAGTCACCGCTGCGATCCATGGCAGGTCCGGCGCAACAGGCTAAGAACGGCCACCCACCACCTACAATCGGAGGCATGGCACAGGTCACAAGGCCCCGGGAACTGTCCTCACCCGAAAGATTGCAGGCGTTTACGGATGCCGTGGTGGCCATCGCCCTGACGTTGCTGATCCTGCCGCTCATGGAAAGCGTGGGCGACCTGGCCGATGAGGACGGCACCACGGCCGCTTGGTTTGAGCATGAACGCTATTTGCTGCTCGGCTTCGCGTTGAGCTTCCTCCTCATCGCGGTGTTCTGGGTGCACCACCACCGGTTGTTCCGGAGTGTCCGCCGGATCGATTCCGGTTTGCTGTGGTGGACCGTGGCGTGGATGTTCACCATCGTGTGCATGCCCGTGGCAACGGCACTGTCAACGCAAATGCGCGCCGATTGGGCGCAGCCCCTGGTGTACATCGGCACGCTCCTGGCTACCAGCCTGACGCTGCTCGCGGCACGGCTCTACCTCCGCCGCCACCCGGACCTGCACACGCTGGACGACGTCGAGGCCAACTCTGGCATACGGGCGGGCGCAATTGTCTCCGGCCTCTTCCTGGTTGCACTCGTGGTGGCCCTGATCGCCCCGGAACTCGGCAACCTCCCCCTGGTCCTGATGGTGCTGAGTGAACCCCTCCAGCGGCTTTCCAACAGGAGCACCCGGAAGGTGAAGGCAGCCTAGATCGCAGGGAATTCACCGTTATGATGGGTGGACGGCAATTTCAGGAGGATCCGTGAGCACCACCCCGAAGAATGTTCGATCGGCATCGGGCAACGCAGAGCCACTGGATGCCATCGACGAACGGATCCTCGCAGCGCTGGTAGACGACGCGCGCATCTCCAACAAACAACTCGCCGAACTGGTGGGCATTGCCCCTTCCACGGCCCTCATGCGGACCCGGGCATTGTCCGAGCGGGGCATCATTGAAGGCTTCGAAGCCGTATTGAGCCTGCCCGCAATTGGCCGCTCAGTACAGGCCCTGATCGCCGTCCGCCTGCGCGCCCACGACCGCGACCAGATCGACCGTTTCACGGCCCGCGTCCCCAAGCTGCCGGCCGTGATTTCCACCTTCCACACCACAGGTTCGGTCGACTATCTGCTGCACATCGCCGTCGCCAATACTGACGACCTCCGTAACTGGCTCTTGGACAACCTCGCCACCGACCCAGTGGTGGGCCACACGGAAACCACCATGGTGTTCCAGCACATCCCGGGCAACCGGGGACCGCTTCCCGAGTAGGAACGACACCCCTCAGGCGCGCGCCGCCCGCATCGCCACTCCGGCGAGCGCCAGCGCTGCCACTCCGCACAAGACCGTGAAACCCACGACGGCGGCCTGGAGCCCCACCGCCGCAACGGCAAGTCCCAGCCCCATCACCGGGACGGCGCTTCCCAGGTACGTGATGACGTAGACCGTGCTGATGACCTGCGCGTGGCGGGCCGCTTCCACTTTCCCGGCCACCTCGTTGAAGACCTGGCGGAAGGCCACACCCTGCCCGGCTCCCGCCGTGATACTGGCAGCGACCAGCAGCGCCGGGCTGGACCACGTAGCCGCCGCGCCCACCAGGACCACGGATACGCCAAGGACTGCCAAGGCAACGGGGACCTGGTATCTTCCGCGGGTGCCCAACAGTTGGCTCAAGGCTGAAGCGCCCAACGTCACGCCAGCAAGAAGCCCGATCAGCGGCCGGGAATCAGCATGGACCACGTAGGCGAAGTAGCCAGGTGCCAAGGACAGGCAGAACCCAAAGACCGCAAAACTCAGGAAGCCTACAGCCGAGGCCATCCAGAAAGCGCCGCGTGCGCTCCGTGATACAGCCGGACGCCGCGGGGCGAGCACTTTGAACGCGGGCTTTCCCGGAGCCGGCGCAATGGCGGGCCGGGCCTTCAGGAGCCACAGCGGCACCAGAGCCGCCAGCAGGATCCCGGAGTGGACATAGTACGGGGTGCGAGTGGGGTCCGGGAGGAGCGAGAGCAAGCCGCCGATCACAGGACCCGCAGCGACGCCACCGGCAGAGGACAAGAGTGTGAAGCGCGAGGCCCAGTCCGGCCTGTGGGGCAACAGTTCCCGCAATGCGGCAGAGCTTGCACCCGTAGCCAGTCCCACGGCCACGCCTTGGAGGGCACGGCCGGCAGACAACATCAGGAGGCTGTCCGCAGCGGCAAAGATGGCCCCACCTG
Organism: Paenarthrobacter sp. NPDC089988; assembly: GCF_044748465.1. Classification (NCBI taxonomy): domain Bacteria; kingdom Bacillati; phylum Actinomycetota; class Actinomycetes; order Micrococcales; family Micrococcaceae; genus Paenarthrobacter; species Paenarthrobacter sp. NPDC089988. The sequence continues at coordinate 197,078 of NZ_JBIVGD010000002.1, read as the reverse complement.
CAAGGCCGACCAGGACAGCGAGGACCAGGGCGGCCCGCCGACCGATGTGGTCCGACCAATGGCCGGCCAGGATCAGGACAGCCACCAGGGCGAGGACGTAGCTGGAAAAGGCCACGGTGACATCCAGCGACGACAAACCCAACCGGGCATGCAGCAAGGGATACAACGGCGTTGCGAGGTTGGCACCAACCAGCAACGAGAAGATCACTACGCCCGTGAGGACCAGCCGTGCAGTCGTACTGGCATCCCATCCCCATCTCCCGGCGGTGGCCGGACGCATGCGGAGTTCACTCAAGACAGTCATTTCCATGCCTTCGATCAAGTGCCGTGCCAGCGAGTCCTTGTGGGATGGCTGGCAAGGGGCAAGTATTGGTGGCAATAGAATTGCCTACTATTGAGCGCAACGCATCGAATCCATGACAGGATTGAGCGATATACGCAAAGATGCCTTGTCTAGGTGAGCCGGAGTGACCATTTGAACAGCCTTGACCCGCTGGACCTGAAAATCCTTCTTGAACTCATCAGGGACCCGAGGGTCCAAATCGCCGAACTGAGCGATTCGCTGGGCATTGCCCGGAACACTGCGCAGAGCCGGGTCAAGCGCCTTCTGCGTTCAGGAGTCCTGCAGGCGGCCGGCCGTGAAGTCGATCTGGAAAAGGTGGGCTACGACGTGGTGGCCTTCGTGACCATAGAGGTCACCCACCGCGAACTCGACGGCGTCATCGGGGCCCTCCGCCTGATCCCCCAGGTCCTGGAAGTGCACGAGATCTCCGGCCGCGGCGATCTATGGTGCCGCGTCGTGGCCACGGACACCCACAATCTCCAGTCGGCCTTGCGCTCGGTGCTCAGGACCAAGGGCGTGATCCGGACCGAGACAGTGCTTGCCCTCCACACGCATATCCCTTACCGGACCGAGCCATTGATCAGCCGGATGACGGCCACGCCAACACGCAGCAAGCAGGAGCACTCCAACCCCCTTCCAGGGCCCTAGGATTTTTAGCATGGATTGGCTTTCACACATTTCACAGATCAACTGGCTGGCCGTGCTGCTGGCATTCGTTTCCAGCATGATTGTGGGGTTCGTCTGGTACATGCCATCTGTCCTGGGCAAGCGATGGATGCAGGCCATCGGCAAGACAGAAGAAGACCTCAAGAACATTGACGGCGGCGTGGGCATCTGGGTCCCCATGATGCTTGCCTCCGCCCTGACCAGCATCCTCCTCGCAGTCCTGATCAGTGCGCTGGACCTGAACGCCTTCTGGGCGGGCGCCTTCTTCGGCATCATCATTGCCCTGGTATTCCGGGCCGGCGGCCACGTGATCCACAACGGCTTCGCCGGCCGCCCCACGGCAGTCACGGTGATTGACTCTGGCCACGACATAGTGGCACTCGCAATCGCGGGCGCCATCATCGGAGCCATGCAGTAGCCTTCTGCCCGTGACCATCATCGATAACGCCGTCTACGTAGACGGCGTACGCACCGCCACTCCGGAAAGCCTGGAGCAAACATTCGAGACACTGGCCAGGCACGGAGGCATGGCCTGGATCGGGTTGTACCGGCCCACCCAAGAGGAAATGGCAGGCGTCGCCGCCGAGTTCGGCCTCCACGAACTCGCCGTCGAAGACGCTGTCTCCGCCCACCAGCGGCCCAAGCTGGAACGGTACGACAACAACCTCTTCACCGTCCTGCGGCCCGCAAGGTACCTGGACGAAACCGAAACCGTGGAGTTCGGCGAACTGCACGTCTTCACCGGCCCGAATTTTGTGGTCACCATCCGCCACGCGGAAACTGCGGGCGTAGCCCGGGTCCGGCACCGGCTGGAGGACCGCCCGGACCTCTTGCGCCACGGTCCCGAGGCCGTGCTCTACGCGCTCCTCGACCAGGTGGTGGATGACTACGCTCCCGTGGTGGCCGGTCTGGAAAACGATATCGACGAGATCGAGGACCAGCTCTTCAGCGGAGACTCCACGGTCTCCCGACGGATCTACGAACTCGCCCGCGAAGTGATCCAGTTCCAGCGCGCCATCCATCCCCTCCCTGAGATGATGACCCTGTTGGAAAAGGGCTTTGAAAAGTACGGCGTGGATATTGAGCTCCAGCGCTCCCTGCGAGACGTCGAGGACCATGTCAAGCACGTGATATCGCGGGCCAACTCCTTCCGCGACCTCCTTCAGAACGCCCTAACGCTGGACGGCACCCTCACTGCCAACCGGCAGAACGAGGCAAGTGCGGCGCAGAACGAGCAAGTCAAGAAGATCTCCTCCTGGGCCGCAATCCTCTTCGCCCCGTCGTTTGTGGCAGGGGTCTACGGCATGAACTTCGACTACATGCCCGAACTGCACTGGGGAGTCGGCTACCCGATGGCGGTCGGCCTCATGGTGGGCGCGGCACTCATGATGTACGTGATCTTCAAACGGAAGGGATGGCTTTGACGCCACCCCTTGCAAGCCCCTGGCATCGCCAACCGTCCAAGGCTGTCAGTGCCGCCCTCATGGCAGGAATAGAGCACGACGCCGGACGCTCGGGTTTCGCGCTCGAGCCGAGCCAGCGGGCAGCAGCTGAGCGGTTGGCCGCTTTCGGCGCATCGGTGACCGGCCGGCGTCGCGCTTTACCCCCAACGGTGTCACGGGGCAGGACGCCGCGGAGCATCTACCTTCACGGCCCCGTGGGGCGCGGCAAGACCTGGCTCATGGACAGCTTCTACCGCGGACTCCACGCACGGAAGCGCCGCGTCCACTTCCACGATTTCTTCAGGTCGCTGCACCGCGGCACCCACGGACAGCAAGGCGCAGGCGACGGGACAGCCATCCAGCGGTCCGTCGATGCGATGCTGGCGGACATCGATGTGCTGTTCTTCGACGAATTCCACGTCCACGACGTTGGAGACGGGATGTTCATGGCCCGTCTGCTGCGCACCGCCGCGCAACGCCACGTGCCCCTGGTTGTTACCTCCAACTACGCCCCTGACGAGTTGCTGCCCAATCCCCTGTGGCATGATCACTTTCTTCCCACCATCGAAGCCATCAAGGACATGATGGACATCCTGGTGATCAGCGGGCCCTCGGATTTCCGGCGGTACCCTGTGGCCGGTTCTTCCTTGGCGGCCGCTCCGCCGGCGTTCCGCTCCGGACGGATCATCTGCCCCGGCTCTGCCCATCAACTGGGCCGACTGGGACTGTTCGTGCCACCCGCCTCGCAGAGCCGGGTCCTCACCCCCACCACCCAGCCGGTGGTGGTGAAGAACGCAGATCCGGACCTCCTCTGGGTCAGTTTCGGGTCCCTGTTCGCGGGCCTGACATCGACGGCGGATTACCTGGCCCTGGCCGATGCCTACAAGGCCTGGGTGATCGACGACGTACCTTCGCCGGCACACGCCGACGCCTCCATGGCGCCCGCCTGGCAAAGGTTCAGCAATGCGGTGGACGTGCTGTACGACCAGGACATCACGCTGTTCCTGGTCGGTGTCGGCCCCCTCGACTGGGACGTGGCCGGGACCGGCAGCGTCCAGCCAGTCGACCTGGCACGGATCGCCAGCAGGCTCTCCCTCCTCGGCCGATCCGCGGCGGACACAGACAACGAAGGGCCCGCCGGAAGCTGACTTCCGACGGACCCGTCCGGCTCTGGTTCGGTGTTAGATCGCGCCGCCGGCTGCCGACGGAGCCCCGGCGTCGTGTCCGCCGTCGCCCACGGTCTCACGGGCAACGTAGTTCTCAATGTCGAACAGGTTCTCGGCTCGTTCGGTGATGTTCAAGAGCGTGGTCATGGAAGCAACTTCCTCAACCTGTTCCTTCAGGAACCACAACATGAACTGCTCACCCAGGGCATCACCCTCGGCACGTGCCGCGCGGAACATGTCCTCGATGTTCCGGGTGACTTCCTTCTCCTGCTCCAACGCCAGGGCAATGGGTTCCTTGGCATTGGTGAAGTTGTTGCGGACCGGGGCGATTCCCGGAATCTCGACGTGCACGTTGCGGTCCAGCATGTACTGGACCATCATCATGGCGTGGTTTCGTTCTTCAAGGGACTGGCGATAGAAGTGACGTGCCAACTGCGGCAAGTCTTCGCCGTCGAAGTACACAGCCACGGCAATGTACTGCTGGGAGGCCGCGAACTCATTGGCGACCTGGGCGGACAACAACTCATTGAAAGTCTTCTTAGCCATGGCACCGATCCTACAGTCGCGAATCGACGCAGGCGGCCTGTTCGCTCAGGGCAGTAACAGGGCCATCCAGACACCCAAAGCCGCGGCGGCCACGCTCGCCACCAGGGAACCCAGGGCGTTGATGAAGGCGAGGCCAGTGCGTCCGCTCTGCACCAGCCGAATGGTCTCCAAACTGGCGGTGCTGAACGTGGTGTAGCCGCCAAGGAAGCCGGTTCCCAGGATCATCTGCAGCGATTCCGGGGCATGCCCACGCATCACCAACCCTGCGATGAAGCCAAGCATCAGGGACCCCGATACGTTGATGATCACCGTGGCCCACGGGAGCGCAGTCCGGACCCTCTCCCGGATGAGGCCATCGGCGACGAACCTGGAGGCGGCGCCGACGCCACCGGCCAGGGCAAGAAGGATCACCGTCACGATGCACCCCCGCCGTTGGATCTGCGCCTTCGCTTGTGGTGCCATGCGCCCAGGGCGATGCCGGCCGTCGTCGCCATTGCCCCGCCCACAACGCTCAAGCCCACATACCAGGCCGCGCCGCTGGAAGAGCCGCCCAGGAGCAGGTGCACGGTGTCCAGGGCGAGCGTGCTGTAGGTGGTGTAGGCGCCAAGGAACCCTGTGCCCAAGGCGAGGCGCAACACCCGGCGATGACCGGCGTCGGGCCCCCTTCGCGAGAGTCCTTCCAGCAACGCACCGAGCGCCAACGCACCCGTCAGGTTGATAAGCAATGTTGGCAGCGGCCACGCGCCGGGTGCAGGGATCATCAGTCCCAACCCGTAGCGGGTGAGGGCACCGAAGGCACCGCCGGCAGCCACCAAGCCGATGAAACCCCAGTGGAGGTGCACCGGGCGTTTAGTGGTGTTTGCAGTCATTGTTCGTCTGGAACCCGCGGATCCACCGGAACCACCAGGACTGGACGATCCTGCCGGTGCAGCAACTGCCTCGCGACGGAGCCACCGGTCAGTTCCCGGAGCGTCGAGCCCAGTTTGTGTTCCCTGGAGCCGACCACGATCAGGGATGCGCCGATTTCCCCGGCATGCCGGGCCAATGCGTGGCCCGGTTCGCCAGCCAGTGCCACCAAGGACCAATCGACGCCGGATCCAGCCAGCTGCGCCGCGATGATGGCTTCGAGGGACGCGGGGATGGGCTCGGCGTCCCCTTCCACTCCGTCCGGATCGATCGGGGCCATGGGACCGCCCGTTGTGCCATCCAATGGATAAACCGTTACGTCCACAAACGCACACACCAAGGGGAGTCCTGCGGCCGCGGCGAATGCTGCGGCCTGCTCCACCACGATCGACTGCTGCTTTGGTGCCACGCCTGCGAGCACGGGTCCCGTCATCACGTTCATTGCATGGAGGGGCTGGGGAGGCGTGTCATTCACAAGGGCAAGTTTACGACGCGCGATTCCGGTTCCGGCCTAACGGCGTCCGGGCCTCAGCACGTAGAGCAGTGGCAGGAGCGAGGCGACCATCAGGACGTTGCTCAGCACCAGATCGTCAGCGCGGACCAAGGCGCCTGCGATCAGGACGCCGCTGAAGATCAAAGCCCCCACGGCCCGCTGGGCGGTCCTGGCCAGTCGGGCCAGGTGCCGTTCCATCCGAGGATTGGATACTTCCACGGACCCTTCGTCGATCCTGGTGATGAGACCGTCAAGGCGCTTCGGCAAGGACATGGCCACGGCCGCGGTCTCCAGGACTTGGGCAGCGGGGTCCTTCACCACGTTGCCGCGCTCATCCCTTAGCAGGCGGGCCGCGTATGGCTCCACGGAATCCCACAGGTTGAACCTGGCGTCCAGGGAGCTGCACACCCCCGAGGTCAGCGACATGGCCCGGATAATGAGCAGGAAGTTCTCGGGCAGCTGGAACGGCAAGGAACGCACCACATCCCCGAATTCCACCGCGAAATCACGGAATTCCCGCGGGTCCACTTCGCGGAGTTCCGCGAAACCCATGCCGCCAAAACGCGCGAACAGTTGGGTCATGGCCTGTTCCAGTTTGCGGGTATCCGCCGATGGCACCAGCACTCCGATGTCGCTGATGGCAGCAACGAGGCCCTGGCCATCCCTGGCGGCCGCCGCGATCAGCAACTTCCGGAGCCCACTGCGGGTCTTCGGCGGAACCTGGCCCATCATGCCAAAGTCGATGAACGTCAGCTTCCACGGGTGCTCTGCCCCAGGATCAGTGTCCGGGGTGACGAAGATATTGCCGGGATGGGGATCAGCGTGGAAGAAGCCGTTGGTGAAGAGCTGCTCGAACATCACCGAGGCAAAGACCGGGGCCACGGCTGTTGGGTCAATCCCGGCAGCCCGGAGCGCCTCCGCATCCGTGATCTTGATGGCCGTGACGTCCTCCAGCGTGAGGACCCGGCGGGACGTTCGTTCCCAGACAATCCCCGGAACGGCCACCCTCCCATCCTCGGCGAACTCCACCGCAAAACGCTCGGCGTTGGCGGCCTCGTTCAGGTAGTCGATTTCTTCGAGGCTGGTCTGTGCGAACTCCTTCACCAGGGCCGGCACGTCTGCCCGCTCCGCAACAATACGGATGCGCTTCAGCCAGCCGCCCACCCTCCGCAAGGCGGCAAGGTCGACGTCGACGATCGCCTGGATGCCCGGGCGCTGAACCTTGAACACCACGTTGCTGAGGCCGGTTTCTTCCCGGTCCGGCGCCAGGCGTAGCGCGGTGTGCCTGGCCCAACGAGGCCGCGGCGATGGGCGTTTCATCTATCGACGCGAAAACGGCCTCCAAGGGAGCGCCGAGTTCAGCTTCTGCGAGGTCTTTGATGGCCGGAAAAGGGACGGGCGGAACCTCGTCCTGGAGTCCTTCGAGTTCGGAGGTGATCTCAGGTGGGAGCACGTCCAGCCGGGAGGACATGAACTGGCCCACTTTGATCATCAGACCGCCCAACTCCACGGCGAGGTCATGGAACCTCCGGGCGAAGTGCCGCATTCTCCTGGCACGGTGCCTGTCGGCAATCCTGCGCAGGCCGAACCGGGGTAGGAGCAGTTCGAACCACCATGTGACGGCCAAATGCCAGGCGGCAAACCGCAGGATGCGACGGTAGCGGGCACGGGTATCCGCCGGACGGACCTCGTAGTCCGTCCGGTCTCCCGGAACCGATGCCACCCGTTTCAGTCCTGGGCGAGTATCGCGTAGATCCGGCGGCGGGCTTCTTCAAGCACGGTCACGGCATCCTGCACCTGCTTGGGCGTCCCGGTTCGACCCACCTGGGCAGCTGCCTGGGCCAAGTCGATTCCTGCCTTTGGCAGCGATGCGACCCCCCGGGTTTCGCCCTGGGAGCTCCAGAGGCCGGAGGTCTCGGCCTGCTCCACGTCCTCCCGGCCCGCTTCGGTCAGGGAGTAGATCTTCCGCCCGTTGGACTCCTCGGCACTGACGAATCCTTCATCTGCCAGAAGCTGGAGCGTCGGGTACACAGAGCCGGCGCTGGGCTTCCAACTGCCTCCGCTGCGCTCCTCGATTTCGCGGATGATCTGGTAGCCGTGCATGGGACGCTCCGTCAGGAGCGTGAGGATGGCCGTGCGCAGCTCGCCGCGTCCTGCCCGCATCCCGCTGCGTTTCTCGAACCGGGACCGGAAATCCTCCATGGCCTGCCACATGCCGTCGAAACCGTTCCCCATGAAGCCGCCTGCCGGGAATGACTCACGCATTTTGCCCACCTCACATCATCGCGAACGATACTGAACGATAGCCCAAACGATATACCTGCCCCTCGTGCTGGACAATCATCCTTGAGGACTATCCGATCCGCTGTGCAAGGGCAACGATGATCCCCTCCGGACCGCGAACGTACGTCATCCGCCAAATGTCTTCATGCTGGCCCACGCCACCTACCAGGCCGTACCCATCGGCCGCCAACCTCTCCAGGGCAGCATCCAGGTCATTGACTTCGAAAGCAACGTTGCGCAGGCCCAGCTCAGTGGACATCGCTGCGGGTGAACCCGGCTCATGGTCGGGGTGGGTGAAGCTGGACAGCTCCACGCCCGTACCCCCGTCAGGTGCACGCAGGGTGGCTATTTCGCTGCGGGAGTTCGGTATGCCGATCACGGTGTCAACGAACTCGCCCTCCATGTGCATCCGGCCCTCGACTTCGAGGCCCAGGCTTTCGAAGAACGCGATGGCTTTGTCGAGATCGGCAACCGTGATGCCGACGTGGTCGAAGTGCTTTACGAAAGACATGGTGCCAAGGCTAGCCCAGGCCGCGGACAAGGGTAAGGGAGGAAGTGTGGAGCTAAGGAGATTCGAACTCCTGACCTCTTCGATGCGAACGAAGCGCTCTACCAACTGAGCTATAGCCCCTGGACCAGGCTTCACGGCGTGGCCAGTGTCCCTAGGCTATAAAGTTTCCCGGCGCTTTTCCAACCACGACACGAACGACTCCGTCCCGTACTTTTGTCCTGGCACCAGGTTGAGCCCTGCACGGAGGTAGCGACCCATGGGGCCGGGCAACGGGAACTCGACTACTCGGCCGCGTGATCGTGTGGCCGCCTTCCAAGCCATGGCCATGTCCTGCATGGTCAGAATCTCCGGACCGCCCACGGTCCTGACGCTGTGGGTCTCTGCGGACGAGGAATCCGCGACGGCTTCCTCAAGCAGCGCCCAGGCAACATCCTGCGGTGAGATGGTTTGGATCCATGCCCCCTTGAACACAGGGATCAGCCGGAGCCGGGCACCCGCAGCGAAGACCATGGCTACCAGACTGTGGAACTGTGTTGCGCGCACCACCACGGTCTTCAGTTCCGAGCTTGCGTAGACACGCTCCTTCGCGGCCTTGGAAACGTAGAAGGAGTAACTGCTCCTGTCGCAATTGATGATGGACAACGCCACCGCCTTGGGAACGCCCGCCTGGTGGGCGGCGTCCAGAAGCCGCGTACCGCCGTCGGCGAAGTGCTTTTTCGCCTTCCCGAACTGGCCCTCCAGGCAGTCAATAACGACGTCGGCACCCGCCACCGCGGCGGCCAGGCCGACGCCGGTGGTGACGTCGCCCGCGAAGTAGGCGGCGCCGTCGTGATACCGCGCGGAACCAGGCTGGGGCAGACGGCGGCTCAGCACCCTAACGGCGTGGCCAGCTTCGAGGGCAAGCCGGACAACTTCCCGCCCGACTTGGCCGGTGCCACCGGCTACGCAGAGCGTGGCCAAGTGCGGCTAGGCCCGGCGTCGCTGCAGGACGTCGTCCAGGTTGCTCAGTGCGCTGTGACCCTTGGCCGGAGTGCGAACCTGCGTGGCGGCGTCAGCCTGTTCCGCACCCTGCTTGAGGACCGGCTTCCCGACGGGCTTGGGCGCCTCGGGAAGGACCAGCGGCTCCGGCGCAGGTCGGTTTGCCTTGGCTGCTCCAACGTAGGTGGGCTTGGGAACCTCAACGGGCTTCCAAGGGGTGCCAGCGTCTTCGGGCGCGGCCTCGGCAGATGTATCCCCGGCAGCGAGGGCCACGGCCAGTGCCGCTTGACGAAGTTCGACGGCGGAAAGCCTCGCCTGCTCGCCGCCTGCCTCGGCATCGAAAACAGGAGTTTCCCTGGCCTCCACGGGCTGCTCCTTGGGCAGGTACCGGGCGGGAGTCGGAATGGATTCCTTTTGGGCAGCACGGCGGGCACGGCGTTCGCGGAGGTCACGCAAGGCGAGCTGCCGCAAGACGACGACGGCGAGCACGGCACCGAGGAATGACACCAGCGGCAACCAGATGGAGCCCTGCCCAAAGAGCCGGACAACGCCGGAAACCACGGCAGTCAGGAGGAGGATCAGGCCGGACAAGGCCAGCGTCAGACGGGCGTACCGGATAGTGAACGGGGTACTGGACGGCTTCCGGGGAGTGGTATCAGCCACGCGGAATTCCAGGGGCGACGCCTGTGCTGTGCTGTGCATGGTCTCCATCGGTTTCTCCTGCTGAGGTGCCAATGCCAATACCACCCCTGGCTGCGTCTCGTCGGGCTCGTCCTCGAATGGCTCTGCCGGCCCGGTGGCCGTTTGGACCTGTGGCCGCCCTTTGCGTAGAACATAGGGCGCGACCCACACCATCCAGAGCGCGACAGTGACAACGAGTATCACTGAGCTGCTGAGAGGGAAGTCCACATTCAAAACCGTAGAAGCAAATCGTCAGGTGCCGTGGCATTCCTGCCGGTGTGTCGCCCGCGAGTCCCTAAATGATTCCCGGGAAGTCCCAAAAGTGCCTATGACCTGCCCGTTCTTCCTTCCCGCCAGCTTTCCAGGAGTCCGTGCGGAACTTCCTCGGAGGTCAGCGCGAAGGATCTGTGATCTGCCCATTCCCCATTGATGTGCAGGTATCTTTCGCGGTAGCCCTCGTCCCGAAACCCGAGTTTTTCGACTACGCGCAGACTGGGTGCGTTTTCCGGCCGGATGTTGATTTCCATGCGGTGCAGGCCCAGCGTCCGGAAGCAGTGATCCGTCGCCATCGCCACAGCAGTGGGAGCGATTCCGTGTCCCGCGCGGTCCTTGTCCACCCAATACCCCAGGGTGGCCATCATGGCCGAACCCCAGACGATCGAGGAAACCGTCAGCTGGCCAACGATGCGCGGTTCACGGAAGCCGGGGGTCGACTCGGCGATGATGAACGGCAAGGCGGTGGCTTGGCGCGCCTGCTGGTTCAGGGACGCCACCATCTGGCGGTAGCTTGGGAGGCTCCCACCCGGTGCGGGGTTGGACGCCTCCCAAGGAGCAAGCCATTCATTGTTCCGCGAGCGGACCTCGGACCATTCCCGCTTGTCCCGGTAACGGATGGGCCGGAGTACCAGGTCCCCGCTTTCCAGCGTCACCGGCCAGATCGCAGAGCCGTACATCCGGTGTTACTGGGGAAGGCTAGCCGTGAAGTCCGGCAGCCACTCGCGGAGCTCGGGACCCAGATCTTCGCGTTCGCAGGCCAACTCGATGCAGGCCTTCAAGTAGCTCAGCTTGTCTCCGGTGTCGTAGCGGCGGCCACGGAAGACCACGCCGAAGACGCCGTAGCCTTCGCCCTCGCCGCGGGCCAGGACCTCGAGAGCGTCGGTCAGCTGGATTTCTCCGCCGCGGCCCGGAGCTGTCTTCTCCAGGACATCGAAGACGGCCGGGTGCAGCACGTAGCGGCCGATCACGGCAAGGTTGGAAGGGGCCTCATCGACGGAAGGCTTCTCCACCAACTGCTTGATGCGGACGTACCCTTCCTCGCCGTTCTCCTCGACGTCGGCGCAACCATAGGCGCTGATCTTGGATGGTTCCACTTCGATGAGGGCCACCACGGATCCGCCGGTCTTCTGCTGCACGGCGATCATTTCGCTGAGGAGATCGTCCTTGGGATCGATCAGGTCGTCGCCGAGCAGGACGGCGAAAGGTTCGTGGCCTACGTGCTGCTTTGCGCGGAGGACAGCGTGGCCCAGGCCGTTCGGGTCGCCTTGGCGCACATAGTGGATGTCACCAAGGTTGGTGGCGGACTGGATGGCTTCGAGCTTGGACGTGTCACCTTTCTCCGCCAGGGTGGCCTCAAGCGCAGGAACACGGTCAAAGTGGTCCTCCAAGGCGCGCTTGCTGCGGCCGGTAATCATCAGGACGTCATGCAGTCCTACTTTCACGGCTTCTTCGACCACATACTGGATGGCTGGCTTGTCAACCACGGGCAGCATTTCCTTCGGCATCGCCTTCGTGGCGGGGAGGAACCTGGTACCAAGACCCGCTGCGGGGATGACGGCCTTACGGACAGCATTGTTATGGTGAGTCACCGGACTAATGTAACGGACGGAACACATCAAAAGGTAAACCCCCGCCGTGCCGGGACACACAAATTGTCAGTGAATCAGCTGGCTGGGGCATTGGCGCCCCACCCGGCAACGCACCGACGGAACGGACAATCATGGCATCGAAGGAAGAAATACGCGCCGCCCGCAGGCTGCACCGTCGCACGCTGACACCTGAGCAGATAGCAATCGCTGGCGACGCCCTCGCGGCGCACGGAACGGCGTGGGCCAAAGAGGTTTCAGGCGGCGCCCCCGGCACCTTCACCGTGTACCTCGGCGTGGCTTTCGAGCCACCCACCCTTCCCCTGATCGAGGCCCTGCACCGGGACGGCCACCGGATCCTGCTTCCGGTGTGCGAGCCTGACCGTCAACTGAGCTGGGTGATCTGGACCCCTGAGACAGTCTTCGTCCGTTCGGAATACGCACCGATCGACGAACCGGAGGGCGAACGGCACGGCGCGGATGCCGCCTCGCACGCCGACGGCATCTTCATGCCTGCCACGGCCGTTGACGAAGACGGCAACCGGATCGGCCAGGGCGGTGGCTACTACGACCGCTTCCTGCAAGGCCTCGACGCCTCGGGCCGGCAGCCCCGCACCATCGCGGTGACATACGACGACGATGTGTTGCCTTCCGGTGCCATCCCGGCCGAGCCTTTTGACCAGCCCGTCCCGGAGGTCCTCACGCCGTCGGGAATTGTGCGGCTAGGCAGGTAGTTATGGTGGCGTACGGCCGGGCAACTTCAGGCTGGCGGTCGTACAGCCGGATGATAGAATTGGCACTCAGGCCCTGCGACTGCTAAGGCGGATATACCTCCGCCGGAGGCTGCACAGGACCTGACGTTTGTCCTGAGGAGGAATTCAGTGCCCACATACGCATACGCCTGCAAAGACTGTGACCATGCCTTTGACATCGTCCAGTCGTTTTCGGACAGCTCCCTGACGGAGTGCCCGCAATGCCAGGGCGCCCTGCGCAAGAAGTTCAACAGCGTCGGCGTTGTCTTCAAGGGCTCCGGCTTCTACCGCACGGATTCCCGCGACTCCAAGGGCAGCAGCACCGTTTCTGCTGCGCCTTCGGCTGCACCGGCAGCCGCGCCGGCTGCCACGCCGGCGCCCGCCGCTGCCGCGAGCTAGCCTCACTTATCCACATAAGGCTGCGGGCCGCTGTCGGGCAGTCGGCGACGGTGGTTAGCGTGGCGTCATGCCACACTCACCCTCCTCTCCTCGCTTTGCCCGAACGCGCCATGCACGTGGCGGAGTCCGCACGCGCTACACGTCCCGGCGTCCGTCAGTGCCTGCACCTGACAGCCGTCCCCGGCTGCTGTTTCTTTCCCGCCTTGCCCGCCACCGGCGGCTGCTTGTAGTCCTTCTGCTGTGCGTGGCGGCCGGCATCACCGTCCAGCAGCTCACGCCCGCCCCTGAGCACCGCATCAGCATTGTGGTGGCCGCCCGGGACCTGCCCGCAGGGACAAGTCTCAGCCAAGGTGACTTCATCAGCATGGGCGTCCCACAGGACATGGCAATTTCGGGGGCCATAGGCGACCCCGCGTCGCTGGCCGGACGCCAGTTGACTTCGCCCCTGGCCAAGGGACAAATACCTACCGAGGCGAATCTCCTGGGACCAGGCCTTCTCACAGGGGCCCCCGCAGGATCCGCAGCAGTTCCCCTGCGCATGGCCGATCCCTCGTCCATTCAGTTGCTCTCCCCCGGACAACTCGTCAACGTGGTGCTGACCCCTGCAGACTCCTATGACGGATCCCGCCAGAACCAAACTCTCGCTGGACCTGTCCCCGTGCTTTGGACGTCGGGCAAAGGCGGGAAGGCCGGGCCCTGGCTGGGAACAAGCGATACGGACGGCCTGGTTGTGGTGGCGGCAGACCCTCAACAAGCAGAAAAGCTTGCCGGCGCATCCACGCACGGCAAGCTCTTCTTCGTGCTCATCAATACCTCTTGATCAGCGTCCGGGATCAGCCCCAGTGCGGTGGCCGCTGCTCCTTCAGCCACTGATCGTGGTCGTAGCCGGACTCGTCGCCCCACCGGCGTGGGTCGTCCTCCGAGGCCTTGTTGGGCAGGATTCCCGTGGAGGCGGACTTCACAGCCGCGGACTTCGAGTCTTCGTCCTCCGCGCCCTTTTCGGACTCCGCCACGTCATTCGACTCGTTCGCCTCACGGGCCTCGTTGGCCTCACCGGAGTCCTGATCGACGGAGGCGGTTTCTTCGGAACCGTTCGCCGGGGCTTCCTGGCCCGGTTCCTCGGGCTGCCCGTCCTTCGTCCTTGCAGGCTCCACGGCAGGTTCCTGAGTGCTCACTGATTCTTCTTTCACGACTTCCAGTTCCGGGTTTTCCGCGCGGTCCCGGGACCCCACCGCGGAAGGGCGCGGCACGAAGGCCTGTGCGCTGCCCACTTCTAATTGTTCTACGTCCATGTCCAGGAAACCATGGTGCGGGACGGGGGTAGCTTGTGGCACGTGGTTCTCGAGGCCCAGGTAAGAGCCAATGCGGTCAGCGCAGGAGGACGGGTCAGTGAAAACCTCGATGGTCCACAGGGACATGTACCGCCAGCCCATCCGCTCCAGCAGTTGGGGGCGCAACCTGCTGCGTTCCCGGACGCTCATCCGCCGGTAGCGCTCGGTACCGTCGGATTCGATGGCTACCGGGGTGGGGACCTCGGCACCTTCCCGGCCAATCGTGTGCACCGGGTCGGCGGCGGCGGCGATGTCCAGCACCCCGTCATAGAGGTGCCACACCCGCGCTCCCCGCGCCCGCAGACGGTCACCAAGATCGGCCACCAACGGATCCTCGCCGAGAGCCTGTTCGCTGGCCACGGCGCGGGATGCTGGTGTGCCGAGGTTGCTGTTCCCGGAGAGCTCCCGGTCCAGCAACTCATAGAAGTCCACGGCCCCGTGCGACAAGCGGTCCAGGTCCAGGTCTTCAGGACGGAAGCAACTCAGGACGTGCAGGGAACGGCGGGCACGGGTCATGGCCAGGGCGAAGCGGCTGCGTCCGCCATCAACGGACAAGGGCCCGAAGGAATGCAGGGCGCGTCCGTGCGGCGTGCGGCCATATCCCAAGGAGAAGATCACGTGGTCCCGCACCAGTCCCTGGGCGCGCTCCAGGTCCACGACGCGGAAGGACTCCGGTCCCGCCCCAAAGAAAGCAGAGAGCAGTGGGTGGTTGGGCAACTGAAGCCTGATCGCTTCGCCGATGCGGGCCGCGTGCCGCAGGCTCGCAGTGACCACGGCCAAGGACGTGCGGGGACGCAGCCGGGCGTGCTCGAATACAAGGTCCACCACGCGGTTGACCTCCGCCGTCACGGATTCGACACCCTCGTGGTCCGCCCCGGGAAGTCCGGTGCCGTCCGGGATGTACTCCACCAGGATGGAACGGTCCAGGCCCGTCACGGAGTTGCCGTCCGGGAGTCGCCGCAACCCGCCGTCGTAATAGTTCTTGCTGAGCTGGAGGACCAGGTCCTCGTCCACGGCCCGGTACACCCAGTTCAGTTGCCACGTGGGCAGGACACGCGCCAAGGCAGTGAAGGCACTGTCCACGGGTTCATGGCTGGCCACTCCAGCCACCGGAGGCTCCACGGCCACACTGAAAGTGCGGGCGTTTGCGATCTTCGCGTCACCGAAGGCAATGACCTGGCGGGCACGGGCGATGGCCGGGAG
Organism: Paenarthrobacter sp. NPDC089988; assembly: GCF_044748465.1. Lineage (NCBI taxonomy): Bacteria > Bacillati > Actinomycetota > Actinomycetes > Micrococcales > Micrococcaceae > Paenarthrobacter > Paenarthrobacter sp. NPDC089988. The sequence goes on along the minus strand of NZ_JBIVGD010000002.1, from coordinate 181,516 downwards.
CACCGCCTGGAGGGATGTCGACTCGGCATCGATGATCACCACGGCATCGAACTTCTGCTCAGCGGGAAGCACACCCGTCAGCAGGTACGGGCTGACCGACCACACGGGGACCAGCAGCGGCACCAGGTCGGGTGCCTGGGCGCTCAGTGCCGGGAGCGTGACCCGGCCATCCTTGAGCAGGGCGCGCAGCAGCTCTGCTTGGCGCGGGTGTTCCACGATTCCCTGGCGCCACCGGCTGGCCAGCTGCCACCGCAGGCGTGCGGCACCACTGGCGATATGCGCTTGGTCGGCCAGGCGGAATTCGGCCTCCAGCTGGCGCAGCGAATCGCCGTCGGACATGGCAAGGTAATCGTCGCCGCTGATCATGGCTTCCAACGCTGACTGCCACCACGCGAGGTCAAGCTCGGCCGCGACGGACGCGGCAGGGACTTCACGCGCGGCAAGGTCGGTCAGCAACTCGCCCAGGCCATGCTCACGCATCTGCTCTATCAGCAGGGTGCGCTCAGGAAGTGTCTCCAAAGTGGCGGTATCGGCCACAAGCCGTTCCAGCCGTTCCATGAGCTCCGTGTAGGGACTTCCGTGCAGGGCACCGCCGTCGGAGGTGTGCTTGAGGGCCTCCCCAAGACGCTGCAATTCGCCATCGAGTTCGCGGTAGAGCGCACCAAGATCGGCAAGGCCGGACGGCACGGCGGGATGCCGCTGGGTGGTGGCGTACCCGGCCCACAACGCGCGCTGTTCCTGGACAAGGACCAGCGAGCTGTGGAGATCCGCGATGTGAACACCTGGTCGCACGTATTCCTTGGCTACCCGGCGCAAACGGGAGCGCTGCATGGACGGCATCTCAAGGTTGCGTTCGCGGCGCCAGGAGGAGCTCGCCGTAGCGGAGATGAGGTCGTGGACGGGACGGTCGAAAATGTCCGGGGTGAACTTGTCCAGGCTCTCACGCACGGCAATCAGGAGTTCAAGCTGGGTACCCCACTCGGTGAACGTCTCCCCCAGCCGGATTTCGGCGTGGTCGGCCAACTGCTTCATCCGGTCACGAAGGACAGGAAGCTTCTCCTCCGCCAGCCGGGCAAGCTGTTGCGCTTCCTCGGTCTCCTTGCGCGTAACCAGTCGCGCACCGTACCAAGGACTGGAGGTGGATGCCCGGCTGAAGCTGCCCAGTTCCGCAGCGCGGCGCAGGCGTCCGGCCAGTTCCTCGCGGTCCTTGATGTTGTCCAGGACACTGCGCTTGAGCCGCACGGTGGTGGACGGGGCCGGGTGGATGGACGTCAGTTCAGCGAGGGACTGCATGGCCTGGTACGGCGAGCAGCCCCACCGTTCACGCACGTTGTGCAGCGACGCCACATGGTCCGTCAGGGCATGGCGATGCCCCGTCAAGGTCTCGTGGAGGTTGCCCAGCTGGGGTTCCAGGGCTTTCTCGTTCCGCATGATTGCCCGGACCAACTGGCCCTTCAGCTGTTGCGGCGTGGTGCCGTTGCCGGGGCGGAAGAGCATCGATTCGAGCCCCAGGGTGTCCAGATGCGCAGAGAGGGCGGCCAGGCTCGACTGGCGCTCCCCCACCACCAGGACGGACTTGCCCTCAGCCACCAAGGCACCAACCGCGTTGATGGCTGTCTGCGTTTGTCCGCTGCCGGGAGGCGTGCTGACAACCAGGGAATCCCCGGCGCGGACAGCGTCCACCACGTATTGCTGGTCGGTATCGGCATCAAGCAGCAGGAGTTCGTCGGCAGGATCGCGCTCGTCCAGGCTGGGGAACCGCCCGGCCTTGATGGGCTCAGGCTCCACGTCGCCGCCATTGGCCGCCGTAGCCAGTGCGGCCACGGTGGGGTTGTTCATGTTGATCCAAGGATCGTCGAGGTTGCCGGAGAGGTCCGCGAGCGTGGTCACCAGCAGGTTGAACTCAACATCCGCTCCATGGATCGGTTGTACCAGCGTGGCGAGGCGGTCGAGCACCGGCTGCGGGTCCAGCCGCGCGGTGTTGTACGCCATCCGGGCTACCGCATTGACGTCGAACACGATGCCATGGACGGACTTGAGGTGCCGTACCAGGGCGGGGTTCATCCGGGCCTGTTCGGTCAGTTGCAGCTCGAAGTCGTCTTCTCCGGGACGGACGGTCAACGTGATGGCCGTAAGCATGACGGGCGCCGAAACGCGCTGCGGCTTGCCCCCGACGGCGGAAGTCCACACCACGGTTCCGGCGGAAAGATAGCCCGCCTCGATGCCGCGGTCGTTGCCGAGTTCAAAGATCTTGGAACGGATATTGCGCGCAGCACGGGCAGCAACCAGGTATTGCTGGCGGTCCCGGATCAGCGTGGACAAGCGTGTTCGGCGTCCCGCGAGCAACTGTGCCAGGCCGGATGGGTGCGCTGTGCTGAGGTCGATTGCGCCTTCCGGCGTCTTGACGAAGCGAAGCATGGTGTCCGCCCCGGTAACGGGCTTAAGTCCAGACAGCCATTTCCGGAGCTCTTCGGAGTCCTCTTCGTGGCCTTGACCTAATGACACAACTTCTGCCTTCTTTTCTGAACTAGCTTTAGACGCCTTGGACCATACCGGCATACTTTCGAGGGTAGCGGGAATACGCCCGGAGCCCGCTCCGCAACACTGGTCACGGCAAAATTCGCCGTCATTTCACAGTTCCGCAAAGCAAGGTTCAGGCGGGCAGCACAATGGCCGGCCTCCCGAAGGAGACCGGCCATTCACACTGCTATTCCCACTCGATGGTTCCCGGCGGCTTGCTGGTCACGTCCAGCACCACGCGGTTCACGCCGTCCACCTCGTTGGTGATCCGGTTGGAGATCCGGGCCAGGAGGTCATAAGGCAGGCGGGACCAGTCGGCGGTCATGGCGTCCTCGGAGGACACGGGACGCAGCACGATCGGGTGGCCGTAAGTACGGCCATCACCCTGCACGCCGACGCTGCGGACATCCGCCAGCAGCACCACCGGCATCTGCCACACGTCGTTGTCCAGGCCGGCAGCGGTCAGTTCCGCACGGGCAATGGCGTCAGCCTTGCGCAGCAGGTCCAGCCGTTCCTTGGTAACTTCCCCTACGATGCGGATGCCCAGGCCGGGGCCCGGGAAGGGCTGGCGGCCGACGATTTCCTGCGGCAGGCCCAACTGGGCGCCAACAGCGCGCACCTCATCCTTGAAGAGGGCCCGAAGCGGCTCCACGAGCTCGAACTGCAGGTCTTCGGGAAGCCCGCCCACGTTGTGGTGGCTCTTGATGTTCGCTGCACCCTCGCCGCCGCCGGACTCGACGACGTCCGGGTAGAGCGTGCCCTGGACCAGGAACTTGATCTTTTCGCCTTCGGCAGCGGCCTGGGCGATGATGGCCCGCTCCGCCTCCTCGAAGGCGCGGATGAATTCCCGGCCGATGATCTTGCGCTTGGTCTCGGGATCGCTGACCCCTGCCAATGCGGACTGGAAGCGCTCCTGCTCATTGGCAACATAGAGGTTGACGCCGGTGGCGGCCACGAAGTCGCGCTCCACCTGCTCGGCTTCGCCTTCACGAAGAAGTCCGTGGTCCACGAACACACAGGTCAGCTGGTCCCCCACGGCACGCTGAACCAATGCTGCTGCGACGGCGGAGTCAACGCCGCCGGAGAGGCCACAAATAACCTTGGAGTCGCCGATCTGCTCGCGGATGCGTTCAACCTGTTCCTCCAGGATGTTCCCGGTGGTCCAGTTGGGGGTCAGGCCGGCGCCCTTGAACAGGAAGTTCTCGAGGACATGCTGGCCAAGGACGGAGTGCTTCACTTCAGGGTGCCACTGCACACCGTAAAGGCGCTTCTCATCGTTGGCGAACGCGGCCACTGGAGCTCCGGCAGTCGTCGCCAGCACCTCGAAGCCCTCGGGTGCCTCATGGACGGAGTCGCCATGGCTCATCCAGGTGTTCTGGGACGCCGGGACACCGTCAAGGATGGAACGTGCGTCGCCAACAAGAAGGGCTTCGGTTGCGCCGTACTCCCGCAGGCCGGTCTGGGCAACCTTGCCACCCAGGGCGTTGGCCATGGCCTGGAATCCGTAGCAGATGCCGAAAACGGGAACGCCTGCCTCGAAGAGGTCGGCTTCCACGAATGGGGCGCCTTCGGCGTAAACGCTGGAAGGTCCGCCGGACAGGATGATGGCTGCCGGGTTCTTGGCCAGAAGCTGCTCGGTGGTGAAGGTGTGCGGAACGATTTCCGAATACACATTCGCTTCACGGACGCGGCGGGCAATCAGCTGCGCGTACTGGGCACCATAGTCAACAACCAGCACCGGCTTCTGCGAAGTCTGGGGTGCGGTGGGAGTAGTCACCAAACAAGACTACTTTGCCGGGCCGCCCCGGTGCACACCGGAACGGCCCCCGAGGGGTCAAAACCGGCGCTGCCGTAAGGCATCTCACACCGGGCATGCCCCGCGGCCTGTCAGTAGCGCTTGGACGCCTGGGGATTCGCGGCCAGTTCGGCCTCCACCTGTGCGTGGAACTTCTTCTCCACGATGAAGGACATGAGGGGAACCACGCCGCCCAGTGCCAGGAGGATCAGCTTGGAGAACGGCCAACGCAGGAGCGACCACAGACGGAAGTTGGAGATCAGGTACACCACGTACATCCATCCGTGGACGATCAGGACCGTTGTGGAAATGTTGAATCCGCCGATCACGCCTTTGGGCTCCGATGCTGCGAACCCGAACCCGAACGGCTGGCCGGTCACGGCGTCCGTTCCGCCCGCGAAGAGGGACACCCCAAAGCCGTAACGGGCGATCAGTTCAGCGCACAGGAGGAGAAGCATGGCACCGGTGAGGTAGGCCATGACCTTGTAGAACTTCAACGCCGAACGGATCTGGGCTTCCGTTCCGCCGAACCGCCGCTTCTTGGGCTTGGGGCCGGACTGTTCGGGCTGGATTGCCGGTTTGGGCTCAATCATGGTTGCACCTTTTGTTCTGGCTCACTGTTGTTTGGCTCAGTTGCTTGTTGGTCCGGGGCTGGATGGTCGTCGGGCTCGTCGTCATACTCGTCCTCATCGCCTTCGAGGCCACGGCGATAGTCGTCTGCCACCATCCGCCACCAGATGTACAGCGCGAATCCTGCGAAGACCACCCACTCCACGGAGTAGAACAGGTTGAGCCAATTGACCTGTTGGGCCGGGGGTTGGGCGGGAATGTTCAGTGCCTTGACGGCGTCGTTCGCGGCGACGGGTCCCGCGTCCGTGGTTTGGGAAGTTGCGGCAACGAAGCCTGGGTAGCTGGACACTCCCCAGTCGTTGATGAGTTCCGCAACGGCGACGGCAGACGCACGGCCTGGACCGGCGTCGACATTTGGCACCGGCGCTTCAGACGGCAACAGGCGGCCGGTCACCGTAACAGTGCCCGACGGCGGCTGGTCGGCTTGGGCGGGATCGGCCACCCAACCGCGGGCTACCGGAATCCAGGTCTGGGGCGACGCCGCGACGCCGCTGAGCTTGGGAGCGTTGTCCACGGCGAACGCCGAGACGATCCAATAGCCCTTTTGGTTGTTGTAGAGCCTGCCCTCGACGAGGACTTGTTTTCCGGCGTCGTAGTGTCCCGTAGCGCTGACCATCTGGTCCTGGACCGATCCGGGGAAGAATTGTCCAGGCTTGAGGACGTCCACCAACGGTTTGACATCCTCCACGCTGGACGGCTCCGGCGGTTCGTGCTGCGTGGAGCGGCTCAGCTGCCACTGGCTGAGCAGCACGAACACCCCGGACAGCAGGAGCGCAAAGACCAGTCCTGCGATCCAACGGGGTTTCAACGCAGTTTTCAACACCCCTTAACCGTACTTCGTCCGGCTGTAGAACAACGAAACGGGTTGTGCCCTCAGTGGTCGAAGAACACCAGGCTTGAGTTGATGAGTTCGGAGATGACCTCGGGATCGTGCGCCCGGCGGAGCGATTCACGGAAGGACTCCTTGGATAGGGAACGGGCCAGGGTGGCCAGGACTTCCAAGTGGTCGGAGAAGGAGCTTGCGGGGGTCGCGATCAACAGGACCACCGTGGCCGGGCCATCACTGGCACCGAAGTCGAGGGAATGCCCGAATTTGGTGACGCCCACGGCGATGGAGATCCGGTCCACATATTCGCTGCGGGCGTGCGGCAGTCCGATGCCGCCCGGCAAGCCGGTGGCCAATTGGTGTTCGCGCGAATTGACGGTCTCCAGGAACCCTTCCAAGTTGGAGATCCGGCCGGCGGCGTAGAGCCTTTCCGCAAGTTGGGCCGCGGCATCACTCTTGTCTGCTGCAACAAGTTCAAGAATGACGGTGTCCGGCGTGGTCAGTTCCGCGTCATACCGGTCAAGTGGTTCGGCCAAGTCGTGTTTCCCTCCAGTGTGGCCTCCCGGCCGCAACTCCCCGGCTTCTTGGTTCCCGACGCGTCAGCGAAGGGGCACGATGTCATCCACTCCCATGCGCGCGGCATCTGCCGACTCGTCGTCGGGTTGCTCCTGGCTCAGCCGTTCGGCCTCTACCCGCGCCAGATAGTGCTTGATTTCGCTTTCGCGCTGGGTTTCGCTCCAGCCGAGGATTTCTCCCATCAGCTTAGCCACTACGGGCACGGCGGACACACCCCGGTCCCATGCTTCGATGGAAATCCGCGTCCTGCGCGTCAAAACGTCGTGAACATGACGTGCGCCCTCGTGCGTGGTGGCGTAGACCACCTCGGCCGCCAGATAGTCGTCCGCACCCGGCAGCGGTTCTCCCAGCCCGGGCTGGCGGGCGATCAGTTCCAACACTTCCGATGCCATGGACCCATAACGGTTGAGCAGGTGCTCCACCCTGGCCACGTGGACCCCGGCCTCGTCGGCCGAGCGGGCGCGACGGTTCCACGCCGCTTTGAAGCCCTCGGCGCCGAGCAGCGGAATGGTCTCGGTGCAACTGGAGGGAACGCGCTCGTCCATGGCCCGGGTTGCCTCGTCCACTGCATCCTTGGCCATGACCCTGTACGTTGTGTACTTGCCTCCGGCCACCACCACGAGCCCGGGGACCGGGTGTGCCACCACGTGTTCGCGGGACAACTTGGCGGTGGAGTCGTTGTCCCCGGCGAGCAGCGGCCGAAGTCCCGCATAGACGCCTTCCACGTCTTCGCGGGTGAGGGGTCGCTTGAGGACGCGGTTGACGTGTTCCAGGACGTAGTCAATGTCCTTGCTGGAGGCCGCCGGGTGCGCCTTGTCCAGCTTCCAATCTGTGTCCGTGGTGCCAATGATCCAATGCCGGCCCCAGGGTATGACGAAGAGCACCGACTTCTCCGTGCGAAGGATCAAGCCCACGGTGGATTGGAACCTGTCCCGCGGGACCACCAGGTGGATGCCCTTGGACGCCCTGACCTTCAGTTGGCCCCTGTCCGTGACCATGGCCTGTGTCTCATCGGTCCAGACCCCGGTGGCATTGACCACCTGCTTGGCACGGACCTCGAAGACACTGCCGTCTTCCTGGTTCTCCAGCCTGGCCCCAACAACGCGTTCGCCCTCGCGAAGAAAATCCACCACACGGACCCGGTTGGCGGCGTAGGCGCCGTAATGCGCCGCGGTCCTGACCACGTTCACCACCAGGCGGGCGTCATCCACCTGGGCGTCGTAGTAGCGGATGGAACCGACGAAAGCGTCATCCTTCAGGCTCGGAGCTGCCCGCAGGGTGCCCCGTTTGGACAAATGCTTGTGCATGGGGACGCCACGGCTGTGGCCAGAGGTGATGCCGAGGGTGTCATACAGCATGATGCCCGCGCCAACATAGGGGCGTTCCCACACCCGTCGGGTCAACGGGTACAGGAAGGGCACGGGACGTACCAAGTGCGGAGCAATGGTCTGGATCAGGAGGCCTCGTTCCTGGAGAGCTTCCTGGACCAACGCGAAGTCCAGCATCTCCAGGTAGCGAAGCCCGCCGTGAATGAGCTTGGAGGAACGCGAGGAGGTTCCGGAGGCCCAGTCGCGGGCTTCCACGATACCCACCGTCAGGCCGCGCGTCACGGCATCCAGCGCAGCCCCTGCACCCACCACGCCTCCACCGACGATCAGGATGTCCAGTTCCTTGCCTGACTCCGCCGTGGCTTTCAGGGCTTCGATGGAAGCGGCACGGGACTCCGGGCTCAGGGCTCCGGAGAGATTCACCTGTGGGCCGCCTGCGACATTGCTCATCGGACTCCTCCTCAAACGCAATTGCTGGTAGTCCCCCTACCCTACTTGCTGGCCGCCGTCGTGGGCAGTGCCAGCCTGGCAGGGACGGCACGGCGCCTTCGGAAGCAAAGCAAAAACCCGCAGGGTCCGGATTGCTCCGGACCCTGCGGGGGTTGATGATACCGAGGTATTAATTGCCTGCGTAGGGCGAGACCACCACGTCCACGCGCTGGAACTCCTTGAGGTCGGAGTAGCCCGTGGTGGCCATGGACCGGCGCAGGGCACCGATCAGGTTGGACGTTCCATCGGTGTGGTGGCCCGGCCCGAACAGCACTTCCTCAAGCGGGCCCACGGTGCCAACGTTGACGCGGTCACCACGCGGCGACTCGAGGTGGTGTGCTTCGGGTCCCCAATGCCAGCCGCGGCCGGGGGCTTCCTCGGCACGGGCAAGAGCACTGCCCAGCATCACGGCGTCTGCGCCCATGGCGATGGCCTTGACGATGTCGCCGGAGCTGCCCATGCCGCCGTCGGCGATGACGTGCACGTAGCGTCCGCCGGACTCATCCATGTAGTCGCGGCGGGCCGCAGCGACGTCGGAAATGGCGGAAGCCATGGGCGAATGGATGCCCAGTGCACGGCGGGTCGTGGTGGTGGCACCGCCGCCGAAACCGACGAGGACGCCGGCCGCGCCGGTGCGCATCAAGTGGAGGGCAGGGGTGTAACCGGCCGCGCCGCCAACGATGACGGGAACATCCAGTTCGTAGATGAACTGTTTCAGGTTGAGCGGCTCGTGGTTCTTGGAGACATGCTCGGCGGAGACGGTGGTACCGCGGATCACAAAGATATCGACGCCGGCAGCCACCACGGTCTTGTAGTGTTCCTGGGTACGCTGTGGGGTCAGGGATCCGGCAACGGTGACTCCGGCGGCGCGGATCTCGGCCAAGCGGGAGCTGATGAGTTCCGGCTGGACCGGAGCCTGGTACAGGTCCTGCATCCGGCGGGTGACGGCCGGGCTGCTGGTCTCGTCCGCCAGGCCGGCGATCTCGTCGAGGACCTTCTGCGGGTTCTCGTAACGGGTCCAGAGGCCTTCGAGGTCCAGGACACCAAGGCCACCCAGGCGGCCCAAGGCAATCGCAGTTTCGGGAGACATCACGGAGTCCATGGGAGCGCCGATCACCGGCGTATCGAACTTGTAGGCGTCGATCTGCCACGAGACCGAGACATCCTTCGGGTCGCGCGTCCGGCGGTTCGGGACGATCGCGATGTCATCCAGGGAGTAGGCACGACGCCCACGCTTGCCACGGCCAATCTCAATCTCATAAGTCACGGCTCTTACTTTACTGGACCGCTCCCTGAACGCCGGTTCGCCCATCACGGGGAGCACTTCACAAAACGCGCCAATGAACCACTGGAACTGCCCCTCCACATGGGCAGGGCTGCCCATGGCAGAGTCCCGGAACTATCCGATAGCCTGCGAAAACACAACCACACCATGCAAAGGGGGACCCATGGCGCCTGGATTCTACGGAGCCGACATTGAACAGCTCCGCTCGTTATCCAAACAAATGGGACAGGCCGGCAGCCGGCTCCAGAACCAGGAACTCCAGATCAGCGGCCTGATCTCCAGCGTTGCCTGGAAGGGAACGGACGGAGACCGGTTCCGCCGCGAATGGAGCAGCACCCTGCGGCCCCTCCTGCACAAAACGGCGCGTTCGTTGGATGACGCGTCCAAGACCCTCCGCACCCAGGCCGATGAACAAGACAAGGCAAGCACCCCGGGCGGTGCCCTCGGCTATGGGCCAAGTGGACCGGCTCATCCGCCGATTCCCGGTGGAAGCGGAAACCAGCCAACTCCTGTCACTGGTCTCGAAGGACTGTTCGGCGTCACCGGTAGCGAGGAATGGTGGGCTGGAAACGGCCTGGTGACCGCCGGCGGCCTGTTTGCGGACAACATCCTTGCCCAGATGGCAAAAGGCGGATTGGTCACGGAACTGACTCGGTGGCCTTGGCTGAGCGCCCAATACGGTCAGGCCGCCGGTGCCGGATATGTCAAGGGCACTCAACTGCTCAACGGCACGTCGATGCTGGGCCGGCTTTCCGGAGCCCTGGGCATCGTTACCGGTGGTTTGCAGGTCTACCAAGGGATCCAAACGGGACATCCCGGAGTGGCAGTAGATGGCGGCATCTCCGCTGCCTTGGCCGTAGGCAGCTTTGTTCCCGTGATCGGCCCTGCCTGCGCCGTCGCTGGCATCGCGTGGGGCGGCCTCGGCCTCCTGGCCACGCACCTGGGGTACGACTCCGCTTCATCCATGGTGGCTGACGGCGCCAAGCATGTCTGGGAAGGCGCAAAGGACGTGGGGGAATCCATAGCCGACGGCGCGAAGAAGGTCTGGGGATGGCTCACTTGAACCGCCCATTTCCTAGACTGGACACAGAATCGCTCAAGAGAGGGCAGAAATGACCACCCAGACCGAAGAGAACCAGGCTTTGCTCATCACCGAGCATGAGCTCATTGCCCTGATTGCGTTGGCCGGCACCGACGGCGCGCTGAGGTGCCAGACCTTGTTCCGCCTCGATCACGCCGCCGGGTCACCATTGGAACAAGCCGGTGTCTCCACGTTGCTGGAGCGTGGTTTGATGAAGATCGAAAACGACGCGCTCTTGCCGGTGGGGCCGGCCGCAACCGTGACGGCTGTCCTGGCGGATTCCACCTCGTGGCTGGAAACAGCCCTCGTGACGCCTTCGTCGGAGCACGTCTCGTTCATGTTCGGCGCCGAGCAGGGCGCACTGCTGCTCAACCTGAGCAAGTACGGCGTTCACGAACTCCACCCCATCACGGGCACCGAGGGCATGATCACCACGGCCGTGCAGATGGCGGACTACTATCTGAGCCAGGCGCCGGACGGATTCCCCGCTGCCGCCACAACCCGCCAGCACTTTATTGACGGAACCTCCCGAGCGGTCCACGTCAAAGCGGAAGCAGACGGTGCACTGTCCATCGCGACCGGGGAAGGCGAGAACCTTGAGTCGTCGGCGCTTGAGCGTGGGCAACTCGACTCCCTGATCCGCGCGGGGCTGGAGCGATAACCCGGGTGAGCTACCAAACAGGTCCATCCCCCCTCTCCCCTCCTGACCGTCCGCTGGATTACTGGCTTTCCCCGGAACTCGCAGCGGTCACCCCCGCGGGTGCGCGCTCACGCCTGCGCGAGATCGCCGGGGCACGGGGCTCGTATATGGGTGCCTGGGCTGCCGGAGTGGGGATCGGCACAGTCCTGGTGCTGATGGGCGTCCTCCTGGCCGTTCGACTCGGCACGTTCGCGCTGCTTCCCTCCCTCGGCATTCCGGGCGCGGCACTCGCAGTGCTCTGCGGCGTCTTTTACGTCAAGGTGCGGGATCGCTTGCCGCGGACAGACCGGGCCCTGGTCAATCGTGGTCCCGGGAACCTGCGTGGCGCGCTGTCCTTCGTGGCGTTCATCCTGATCGTCTTCATTGGGCTGTTTGCCTTCACGGCCAAACCATCCACGTGGCAGGATCCCGGGACTCTGCTGACGCTGGCCATGGTGCTGGCGTTCGTCGTCTGCCTTCTGGTGGGCGCCATCATTGTCCCGGCCACCATCATGGGGCGTTCACGCGAGTCCCTTCGTCGCAAGGCAGCGACTGATCCCCGCTTCCGGGCGCTGCTGGAACAGGACCTGGTGACGTGGCGTGATCCCTACGGCAACGCCGGATACGGCCCGCTCTAGGCCGCAGGGTCGTGACGACTGGTCTCCTCCACGGTGAGCTGGGACTCGAACATCCGGAAGTAGCGCCCGCGTAGGGCAACCAGTTCCTTATGTGTCCCCTGCTCGGCAATCCGCCCGTCTTCCAGCATGTACACCACGTCTGCCTTCTCTATGGTTGCCAGCCGGTGGCTGATGGCGATGATGGTGCTGCTCCTGTCCGCGAACAGCCGGGTGAAGATCCGGTGTTCGGCCAAGGCGTCGATGGCCGAGGTGGGCTCGTCCATGACCATGAAGGACGCATCGCGGTAGAAGTTCCGGGCCATGGCCAGGCGCTGCCACTGGCCGCCGGACAATCCGCTGCCCTTCCGGCCACGGGGATCCTCCATCCAGTTGCTGACGTGGTTCTCCAGACCGTTGGGCAATTTGCTGATGAATTCCATGGCCTCCGCATCCGAGGCCGCGCGCCGGACGCGCTGGTCGTCCCGAGGCTGTTCGACGTCGCCGAGGTAGATGTTCTCGGCTGCTGTGGCGAACTCGTATTTAAGGAACTCCTGGCTCAAAACGGCCAGGTGCCGGTGCCAACTGGTCACATCAACATGGGCAAGATCCACGCCGTCGAGCAGTACACGGCCGGAATCCGGCCGGTAGAGCCCGGCCAGGATGCGGATCAAGGTGGACTTACCAGCTCCGTTCTCCCCAACAATCGCTATGTGCTGACCGGCTTTGATGGTCAGCGAGATGCCCTTGATGACTTCGATGTCGCTGCCGGTGTAGCTGAAGCGGATGTCCTGCATCTCCACGGTCTGCGGAGACCGGGTCAACGGCGGCTCGTGTCCGCTGGGAACCGGGAGCGCCATGAACAGCTCGTAGTCCTTCAGGTTGGCCAGGTCCTCGTCGATGGAGCTGAGGGAAGAGACCAGGTTGTTGGCCGTTGACAGCGCGCGGCTCACGATCTGCTGGACGTACAGGAACTGCCCCACAGGTTGGGCGCGGGCGATGATTTGGCCTACCACCCAGACCAACGAGACAACCTCCGCGCCATACTGCAGGGCGTCGGCGGCGAGTTGCTTGGGGATGTAGCGCTTCTGGAAATCGAGCCGGCGGCGTTCGTCCGCGTCGCGCAGGCGGGAACGGAGATCCATCAGGTAGTTCACGATCCCGTACAGCCGCATTTCCGCGATGTGCTGCGGCCGGAGCAGGTTCTGTTCGATCATCCTGCGCTGGCGACGGGAATCAACCTGGGTGTTCCAATGGGCAATCTGCTCGCGGGAGAGCTTGAACTGCAGGTAGACGCTGGGAACGATCGCCACCAGGACAATTACGGCAATCCACCAACTGACCAACACCAGGGCGCCAATGGCCAGGATGACGGAAACGAGCTGCGTAAAGATGGCGGCTATGCGGTCCAGCACCCGGGCGTAGGAGTCGGAGAACCGCTTGGCACGGTCGTAGAGGTCTACCGTTTCCTTGTCGTCGTAGCGCCAGAACTCCAACGCAAGGAACCTCTGGTACATCAGGTCCCCCACGATCGCACCTACGCGGAAGCTCATGAGCTGCTGGATGTAGCGGTCCACGCTGCTGAACCCGCCCCAGAACAGCCCCAGCGCAGCGGTGATGACGACGTACAAAACTGCCCGCGGACCGGCGTCGGGGTCTCCCGCGTAACCGGCCGCCAAAGCCGTGGTGGTGAGCGCGGCGAAATAGGTGGTGACGAGCGGCAAAGTGGCCGAGATCAGCGAACCGGCCACCTTCATGACGACGGCGGCCGGCGAGGCCTTGAAACTCACTTTCAGGACCTGTCCGACGGCGCGTGCGTACGGGCGCAGTGCAAGCTTTCGGGGCGGCGCCTTGGTCACCCGGACGGATTCCGGGTGACGTGGTCCCGACGGTATTTCAGACATGTTGACAGCCTATGCCTACCCCCGTCAGCCAGGAGGCCGGCCGAACCCGCATCCGGCACAAAAACAAGGGTTCCCCGTGGAAGACCACGGGGAACCTTGAGTGTGTCAGCGCGAGTTGTAGTTCGGCGCTTCGACGGTCATCTGGATGTCGTGCGGGTGTGATTCCTTCAGGCCGGCCGGCGTGATGCGGACGAACTTGCCCCGGGCCTTGAGTTCGGCAACGGTGGGAGCGCCCGTGTAGAACATGGTCTGGCGGAGGCCGCCGACCAGCTGGTAGGCAACCGAGGCCAGCGGGCCACGGTAGGCCACGCGGCCTTCGATGCCTTCAGGGATCAGTTTGTCGTCACCGGAGACGTCGGCCTGGAAGTAACGGTCCTTGGAGTAGGACGTGTTCTTGCCGCGGGACTGCATGGCGCCGAGGGAACCCATGCCGCGGTAGCTCTTGAACTGCTTGCCGTTGACGAAGATGAGGTCTCCCGGGGACTCCTCACAACCGGCGAGCAGGGAGCCGAGCATCACGGTATCGGCACCGGCCACGAGGGCCTTGCCGATATCGCCCGAGTACTGCAGGCCGCCGTCGGCGATCAGCGGCACGCCGGCCGGAATCGCAGCCTTGGCGGACTCGTAGATGGCCGTGATCTGGGGAACGCCCACGCCGGCCACCACGCGGGTGGTGCAGATCGAACCGGGGCCCACGCCAACCTTGATGCCGTCGGCGCCTGCGTCGATGAGTGCCTGGGCACCTTCGCGGGTGGCTGCCTGGCCGCCGATGATGTCCACGTGCGCGGCAACGGGATCCGACTTCAGGCGGGCGATCATGTCCAGCACACCCTGCGAGTGGCCGTTGGCCGTGTCCACGAACAACGCGTCAACGCCGGCGTCGATGAGCTTCATGGCGCGCTCCCAGCCGTCGCCGAAGAAGCCGATGGCAGCACCTACGCGGAGGCGGCCCTCGTCGTCCTTGGTGGCGAGCGGGTACTGCTCAGCCTTGGTGAAGTCCTTGGTGGTGATCAGGCCCTTAAGGCGGCCCTGGTCGTCCACCAGCGGGAGCTTCTCGATCTTGTTGGTGGCCAGCTTGTGGGAGGCCTCTTCCCGGCTGATGCCCACGTGGCCGGTGACCAAGGGCATCTTGGTCATGGCGTCGCTGACACGGCGGGTGGGGAACTCAGACTCGGGGATGAAGCGGGTGTCGCGGTTGGTGACGATGCCCAGGAGGCGGCCTTCCGGATCGACCACCGGCAGGCCGGAAACGCGGTAGCGGGAGCACAGTTCGTCGAGCTCCTGCAACGTAGCTTCGGGATTGATGGTGAGCGGGTTGGTGATCATGCCGGACTCGCTGCGCTTCACGCGGTCCACATGCTCGGCTTGGTCGTCGATGGACAGGTTGCGGTGGACTACCCCGAGGCCACCCTGGCGTGCCATGGCGATGGCCATGCGGGACTCGGTCACGGTGTCCATGGCTGCGGAGAGCAGCGGCGTCTGGACGGAGATGCGCCGGGAAAGGCGGGAGGAGGTGTCAGCGTCGGACGGGATGACGTCGGTGTGTCCGGGAAGCAGCAGGACGTCGTCGTAGGTCAGGCCAATGAAGCCAAAAGGATCGTGTTCGGGCTGGGTCATGAGTGCGCCTCTTACCTGGGTTTGGGGACTGGAACTGGTAGGGGTTGCAACTGATGACCAGCCCGTCATTACGGGACTGGCCTGTGCAGAAGTGTTGGATAAATACTAGAACCTCAGCGCCCGTCGCCATATTCCGCGGCGGCCGAGTGTGAGCAACAGCACTGGCGGCAGGCCGCCGTCGTGCTTCGCCTGGTGCGCGAGTGGCTGGTGGGGCTAGCTGGCCGACCATCCTGTCGCCGCCAGCAACCGCTCCTCGAACATGGGAATCATGCTCTGCACGTAGGTCTTGGTGAGGTGGTTATCGTCCTTGTAAACGTAGACGTTCCCCACCACGGCAGGGCATGTTCCCTGCTCGCAAATGAAGTCGCTCATGTCCATCAGGAAGAGCCTGTCCACCTTGCCCACGTAGTCATCCAGCGGCGAGGACGCGGCCAGCGACTCTTCCAGCGGGGCGTTGCAATCGGGCGAATCCGGACCCTTTTTCTGGACGCACTCGGGCATGTTGATACTGAAGCGTGGATTATCGCGGACTCCAACCACGTCAATCCCGGCATCCGTGAACGGCTTGATGCCGTCCAAATACCCGGGCACCTCCGTCTCGAACGGCGCTGTCACGTGGGTCAGCGAGGCCACGGTGAACACCGCGTCCGGTTTGTGTTCCATGACGTAGGCGGCGCTGGCTTTGTTGAACTCGTTGCATTCGTCGGTCCGTTCCTCCGACTCCGCCCCGAAGCGGCAACTGCCTTTCAGAAGTGTCACGACTTCCCAGCCGTGCGCTTTGGCAATGGGGCCGAGGGCCGCCATGTACTGCTGGGCGTGGGAATCGCCAAGGACCACGATCCGTTTGGTGACCACCTCCGGATCGTCGTTTTGGAGGCAACCCTCCAACAACGGATCGGACGGCACGTTGTCCCCGGTGCACAGACCGTCGATATCCGCCCATTCGTCTTTCATGGCTGCGGGGGCAGGGATGATCCTGGCGTCCGGTGTTGGTTGGCCGGCGTTTTGCGGCGCGAGTGCGGCAGCACCGGGAGTCAGCTCCATGGGCTGGTCAGCGATCGCAGCGCTCTCCGAAGAAATGGCCCCCTGCCAGACGGTGACCGGCAATGCGAGGAGCGCGCCACACGAAGCAATCACGACGGCGGCACGCCAGGACCGCACGTTCGGCCACTCCCAGCGGCGCAGCGGGCGTTCCACGTAGCGGGTGGTGGCGACGGCCAGCACCATGGAAACTGCCATGATGGCCAGGCCTTGGAGGATATTGGGCGTGCTGGTTTCGGTGACCAGGAGGAAGAACACCAGGACCGGCCAGTGCCAAAGGTACAGGGCGTAGGAATTGTCGCCGACCAGGACCAGCGGCTTGGAGCTGAGGAAACGGTCCGCGCCAAAGCGGCTATGGCTTTGACCGGCCACGATCACGGCAGCGGCGGCCAGCGTAGGCCACAAAGCGACGAAGCCTGGGAAGGAGCGGTCAACAGTCAGGACCAGCCCGCAGGACAGCATGGCGGCCAGCCCGGCCCAGCCCAGGAACACCCGCAGGCGGCGCCCCGGTTTGAGATAGGGCAGCGCCAGGGCCAGCAAGGAGCCGAGTGCGAACTCCCACAGCCGGGTACGGGTGTCGAAGTACGCAATCTCCTGGTTGGTGGCCGTTTGGTCGATCGAGAAAATGAGCGATGCCACGAAGATCAGCCCGAACGCCATGAACAACAACTGCCTGTGGGCCATGGCCTTGCTGTGCGGGAACAGTTTGGCCAGGTGCGGCTGAAGGAGAGCCACCGCGGCAAAGACCAACGGCCAAAGAATGAAGACTTGGCCCTGTACCGACAGGGACCAGAAGTGCTGCAGCGGGCTCGCTCCCGAATGGTCCTGGGCGTAATAGTCCACCGCGGACTCGGCAAGCTGCCAGTTCTGCCGGTACAGCAGGGAGGCCCACGCCTCGGCGAGGACGTCAGGCCAACGGCTTTGCGGAATAAAGGTCCAGGTAGCCGTGAGGACGGCAAGCAAAACCACGACGACGGCGGGCAGCAGCCGCTTGAAGACGTGCAGCCAGTGCCTCAGGAGTTGGAGCGGCTTGTGGCTCTCCAGCTTCCGGGTGAAGGACAAGGTCAACAGGAACGCCGAGATGAGCAGGAACACATCCACACCGCCGGACACCCTGCCCAGCCAGATGTGGTACGCGGCCACCATCAGCACCGCCAACGCCCGCAGGCCCTGGACCTCCGGACGGAAGGCGCGTTCCGCCGTCGGGCTCTGTGCCGTATCCATCACCGCTTTAGCCATCATCGCGTCCACCCCGTCGCGGCAAACCACCTCTCATCGAACATGTCCCCCATGCTGGTGACGTACGTCTTGGACAAGTGGTTGTCGTCCAGATACACGAACACGTTTCCAATGACGCTGGGGCAGGTCACGCCGTCGCACAGGAGGTCGGTCATATCCATGAACGCTGCGTTGCCGAACGTCCCCTGTACCGCGGCGAACGGGCTTTCGGTGGCCAGCACGTCGGGCTCGTCCGACTTGCACTCTGTACTGTCCACGCCCTTGGCCAAGGCGCATTCGGTGACGTTGTAGTCGTAGCGTGGGTTGTCGCGCATGGCCACAACCTGGATCCCCAAATCGTTGAAGTTGGTCACCGTCTGGTCAAAGCCATACACGAGCTTCTCGTCCGGCGACGACGGAGAAGCCATGGTTCCCACCATGAACACGGCGTCCGGCGTCTTTGAGGCCACGTAATTGAATGCGGCGGCATTGAACTCGTTGCACTGCGCTTCGGCATCCGGATTCTGTGGCATGAAGTGGCACCCGCCCAGCAGGAGCGCAGTGACCTTCCAATGCTCAGCCTCGGCCAAGGGACCAATCGCTGCCAGCCATTGCTGCGAATGCGAATCGCCCAGGACCACGATGTTCTTCACGGCGTCGTCGCCAACACCGTTGGTCTGGCAGTTGTCCGCCAGGAGTTTGTCATCCGGCTTGGTATCTCCCTCGCAGGAGCCTCCAAGGTGCGCCCAGTCCTCCGGCAACTGTTCCGCCGTCGGAAGCGTCTTCGCGCCGTCGCCCACCAAGTCCACGTAGCCCGGAAGGAGGGCGTGCGCGCCGGGGTTGTCGTTGAAGGCCTGGGTCTCGGCAGCCTTCTGGTCAAGGTATTGCTTGTACTGGAAGCCCAGGAGCGGCGTGCAGGCAATGGCCAGGCAGGCAGCGATGGAAACCGCAGCCCGCCACTTCTTCACTTCAGGCCACTTCCACTCACGGAAGGGCTTCTCCACGAACTTGGTGGTCAGGAAGGCCAGGACCAGGGCCAAAGCAACGATCGCTGATCCTGACAACCAGCCTGCGTGTTCTTTCCCGCTCCAGGCCAACGCGATGACCAGGATGGGCCAGTGCCACAGGTAAAGGGCGTAGGAGTTGTCACCCAAGCGGACCAGCAACTTGGAGCTCAGGATCCGGTCCACGCCGAAGCGGCTTCCGGTTTGGCCGGCCGCGATCACGCAGACGGCAGCGAGCGTGGGCCACAGCGCAACGAAGCCCGGGAAGGCAGTCTGAACCTGCAGGATGATCCCGCAGCTGAGCATGGCCACGACGCCGACCCAACCCATGACTACGCGGACGGGCTTTGAGAAGTTGAGCGCCGGAAGTATGAGGGCAACCAGCGTTCCCAGGGCGAATTCCCACAACCGGGCGAAGGTATCGAAGTAAGCCACAGCCTGGTTGTTTGCAGTGAAAATGATGGAGTACGTCAGCGATGCGATGAAAATGATCGCGAAAACGTAGGCCAGGGAGGCACGGTAGCGGAGGTTGAACTTCCGGCAGAGGATCGCCATGGTGGCGAAGATGACGGGCCACAGAATGAAGACCTGGCCTTGGATGGAGAGCGACCAGAAGTGCTGGACGGGGCTCGCAAGGCTGTGGTCGGTGGCGTAGTAGTTGACCGCGAGGGTCTGGAGCAGCCAGTTCTCGAAGTAGAAGAGGGATGCCCACGCCTGGTTCACCACTTCCACCCACCGTGTAGGCGGAAGGAACACGAACGTTGCGGCGAGGGTGCTGAGCAGGACCACCACCACGGCCGGGAGCAAGCGGCGGAACAAGTGGAGCCAGTGCCGGATGAGGTCCATGGACCTCCGCTGTTTATAGCGGCCTGTGAACTGCAATGTCATGAGGAATGCTGAGATCAGCAGGAAAACGTCCACGCCTCCGGAGACGCGTCCAATCCAGATGTGGTAGCTGACCACCATGAGGACTGCGAGGGAGCGAAGGCCTTGGATTTCCGGGCGGAACTTGGACTTTGCAACGGGTCCGGCGGCCCGCCTGTTGGGACGGGCGGGCTGTTGGATCGTTGGTGCAGTCACGTTAGGCGATTCCTCAAAGGCTCATTCACAAAGGTTCCATCATATGCGTTTTCGCGCATGCAACCCAGTCAAGTGGGGCGGACGGACCCGGTTCCGGAGGTCAATTAGTTCATCCATCGCTATGGAACAGCACAGTTGAACCTGTGTTCTGGCTGTGCCCTTCCAAGCCGATTCCGGGCCTGACAGGGGCAAACGATCCTCAGTTGCCTTATCTCAATCGTACTGAAAAATCATGTGACCTATTCCACGGACTTTAATGCGCCCTCAGGCGCTTTCCTTCTCCTTTGGTTGGGGTTGAACCTCCGTGTTTCCCCGTTGCTTGGCAGGCCGAACCGATGCCATGACGCCAGCCAGATACCGCGCATCCCTGCCAACTCCCGGGAGCGTGGCGGAGGCGGCAGCGAACTGGAATTCCTGGCCCAGGAAGTAAAGCCCGGGTACGGATTCCACCACGCCGCGAGGGTGGTCCAAGGAGCCTGCGTCCTGCAGTTTGAGCCATGAGAAGTCCTCGCGGTATCCGGTGCACCACACCACATTTGCCACGTCCAGGGTGGTTCCGTCCTCAAGCACCGGCTTGCCTGCGGCAACGCCGGCCACCCTGGACACCATCTGGACGCCCGCCGCACGGAGCTCCTTGCTGCGTGTCCGGATCAGGGGTGCAGCCATGGACTTGAATCCCGGTGCTGCCTTGCGGCCGATGGGCGTGTTCAGGGTCAGGACGTACAAGCCGAGGAACCTGATCACCGGAAGGAAGAAACGTGCCCCGGCCCGGCCATGGCGGACGGGAAGTTCGCCGCTTGGTTTTCCGGACACGGACGTCGGGTGCGTACGGCTGGTTTCCAAGGCAATTTCCGCTCCGGAATTGCCCAGTCCCACTACCAGCACTGGCCCAGGCTGGAGCTGTTGTGCGTTCCGATAGTCCTTGGAATGCATTTGGATGATCCCAGGGTCCAGGTCCTTGGCAAAGTCCGGCCGCTTGGGCAATTGGTGCCCGCCTGTGGCAACCACCACGTTCCGCGCATGCCAACTCCGCTCCCCCGCCACGACAACAAAGCCGTCGGCAGCCTGCCGAACCTCATCCACCCCTGCACCGAGGACCAGGGGCAGTTCGAAGCGTTGGGAATAGTCCTCCAGGAAGTCCGCCAGCTGATCCTTGGTGGGGAAGGCCAGGTGGTCTCCCGGGAACAGCATTCCCGGGAGGCCGTCGTATTTTGCGGGCGTGAACAGCCGAAGCGAGTCCCACCGCTCCCGCCACGCCGCTCCGGCTCTGGGGTTCTCGTCGAGGATGACGAAGTTCCGATGTTGGCTGGCGAGGTAATAGCCCATCGCCAGTCCGGCCTGCCCGCCGCCCACCACGACGGTGTCCACCTCAGTGCGCTGGTTCTCTTGCGTGGCAGTTGTCCTCCTGAATAGTGCTGCGAGTGCTGATACGGCAAACGTATGGCGCCGTGGGCTCCCGGCGCGTCGGGAGGATTGCCCAGTCCGCTGGAGAGGGTGTGGGTATTTATGCGCAGTGAGAGAGCGATCGCCGTAAAGGGGCGGTCGGTGAGAGAGGGTCCGCGGGAAAGGGGCGTTCGGTGAGAGAGGATCCGGGGGTGGGGGTGTGTTGAGGGGGATTCAGGGGATGAGGTGGTGTTCGAAGGCGTAGGTGGTTGCCGCCGCCCTTGAGGGGACGTCGAGTTTGGCCAGGATGATGCTGACGTGGCGGGCAACGGTCTTTTCGCTGAGGTAGAGCAGCCTCGCAATGGATTTGTTCGAATGTCCTGCAGCGATCAATGCCAGGACCTCGGACTCCCTGGGCGAGAGCAGTGATTTGCTTCCGGATTGCCCGCCGCAGAGCTCCTGGACCCGGGCCATCGCCGGCCCGGCACCAAGGTCCGCGAAATCGGCGCGGGCTGCCTCGAATTCCATGGCTGCCGAATCGGCATCCCCCAGCGCGGCACACGCTTGACCCGCCATGACCCGGGCCCCGGCCGCGTGGTAGGGCGCTTCAATGGTGTACCACAGCCGCCAAGCCCGCCGGGCCGCTCCCAAGGCACGCTCCGCTTTCCCCTCTGCCAGCAGGACCGCGGCCTCGGCCTCGGCGGCGAGTGCGAGCTCCAACGGCCGGCTTCCGGGATTAAGCCAGCCGGCCAATTCGTCGACGGCGGTTCTCGCCGCTGCCACGTCACCGGCCTGCAGATCAATCTCGACGGCGGCAGGAAGCAACCGTCGCCGGTTGGCAGGGTCAGCGCCGGCTGCGGCGCGGTGAATGCGTGCTTGCGCCTCTGCCGTCTTGCCGGCCGCGAGCCGAAGCAAGGCGAGGCCCGGTTCCGGCTCGAAGCCCGTTTCCGATGCCATCTTGAAGGCTTGTTCGGCTCCTTCCCACTGGCCACGGAGTCTGAAGACTTCGCCCTCTTGGTACCAGGCACCAAAGGTCGCGTCGGGATCGCCTTTGCGGATGCGTCCTTCGGCGGCGCGGGCCACGGCCAAAGCCTCGTCCCAGGCACCGTGAAGGATCAGCAGCTCGGCGCGGAAGGCCTGGCACTGCGCCCCGAACATCACCATGTCCGGGCGTTCCCCACACCACCGCTCCAGTGCGGCCGTCCACTCTTGTGCCCTCCCTACATCCTGGGCCAAGCGGCAACTGCCCAAGACGGCGCAATAGATGATCCCGGTAGGTATGGGCGAAACTTCGCCGGCAGTCACCGATACCATCACCTCGTCCAACAGTTGCAGGCCTTCCTCGGGGTAGCCGAGCGCCAGGCGGGAAGTCCCCAAGCCAAGGCGCCCCATGGCTTGGAGGTCCTTTTCCCCGAGCGATTCACCTATCTCCAAAGCCCTGCTGAAGAAGCGGTAACTGCTGTCCGGGTCACCGCCGCGCAGGGTGCCGAGTCCAGTCGGGATCAGCAGATACCCTTCTCCCGCGGAAGGATGTCCGACTCCCTCAACCAGCCGTTTGGCCTTGGCCAGCCATCCACTGCCGTGGGCGTGTTCGCCCATATCCATGAGGAACATCACCAGCCACGCGGCGCAACGTGCGGCGCTGTCGGTGTCCCCCACGGTCAGGTACTCTTCGTGCGCCCGGCCGAGGTACTCCACTCCGTCACGGTTGAGCCCAAGCAACATGGCAACCGAAGCAAGAAGCTCCATGTCCTGGGGCGGCAGCCCGCCCTCCGAATCGGCGCGGACGAGGCACTCCAAAGCGTCGCTCCAGCGGCGTTCCGTGAAAGCCGTGCGACCCAGGTCCAGGGCAGTGACAGGTACTGTCATGTCTCACTTCTCCGGTGGAAGCGGCACCCTTGGCGTACCCAACCGCCGCTTCAAGCGTCAGGTTACCGCCCGCCGTCGTACGCGGACAATAGCCCGCGTTGACTCATAGAAAACCTCCGCGTAGCCGGATACGTTGCCTCATTTGAAGACCTCCGCGTGGTGGCGTGGTTGAGGGTGTCGGCGACGGTCTGGGGTATGCCCGTTTTCATGGAGCTCACGATGGCCCAGCGGCAGGCTGTGACGAAGAGGAAGGCTCTGGCGTATCAGGGCGCGTCCCGGGCGGCGAAGTCCAGGATTTTGGATGAGCTGGTCGACTTGACCGGGTGGCACCGGGACTATGCCAGAGCGGCGTTGCGGGGTGCTTTGGTGTTGAAAATCGTCAGGCCCAGGCCCGGGAGATCTCCGGTGTACGGGCCCGAGCTGTTACCTGCCCTGGTCAAGTGCTGGGCGGTGCTGCGGGCTCCGGCGGGAAAGCTGTTGGCGCCGATGCTGCCGGTGCTGGTGCCCTTGCTGCGCCGAGAGAACGAACTGGTCATCACGGATGAACAAGCAGCGTTACTGATGAGCATGAGCGCAGCCACGATCGACCGTAAGCTGGCCGGCGAACGGGCGAAGCTAACCCTGCGGGGACGCTCCCATACCAAGCCGGGAACCCTGTTGAAGGCACAGATTCCCATCCGGACGTGGGCCCAGTGGGACGACGCGGTCCCGGGCTTCGTGGAGATCGATCTGGTTGGCCACGAGGGCGGCAACAGCCTCGGGGAGTTCTGTTTCACCCTGACAGTGACCGATATCGCGACCGGATCACCTTCACCCGGTCCCGCCCAGGCAACAAGAATGACGGCGCCCACGTGCAGCAGAAGAACTGGGCCAGGGTCCGTGAACTGGTCGGCTACCCGCGATACGACACCCCCGATACCCCTAAGCGGAGGTTTACCTATGAGGCAACGAATCAACCCTCCCGGAGGTATTGCAATGAGGCAACAGGTAGCCATCCCGCACCCCTCAGGAGACATAAAGAAACCCCGGCCACGCAGGCGTGACCGGGGTCCCTTTGTGCAGGCAGCTTAGTGCTGGTGGCCTGCGTGTGCGTCTTCTTCCTCAGCCGGCTTCTCGGCAACCAGGGTCTCGGTGGTGAGAACCAGGGCAGCGATCGAAGCGGCGTTGCGGAGAGCGGAGCGGGTGACCTTGACGGGGTCGATCACGCCGGCGGCGATCAGGTCCTCGTATTCACCGGACTTGGCATTGAAGCCATGGTTGGCGTCCAGGTCGGAGACCTTGGAAACCACCACGTAGCCGTCGAAACCGGCGTTCTGGGCGATCCAGCGCAGCGGCTGCGTCAGGGCGCGGCGGACGATGCCGACAGCGGCAGCTGCGTCACCTTCCAGGGCCTTGACGGCGGGAGCCTCGTCCAGCGCCTTGAGGGCGTGGATCAGGGCGGAACCGCCGCCGGAAACGATGCCTTCTTCAAGGGCAGCACGCGTGGAGGAGACAGCATCCTCAATGCGGTGCTTCTTTTCCTTGAGCTCAACCTCGGTGGCTGCGCCAACCTTGATGACGCCGATTCCGCCGGCCAGTTTGGCCAGGCGCTCCTGGAGCTTCTCGCGGTCCCAGTCGGAATCCGTGCGGGTGAGCTCAGCGCGGAGCTGTGCAACGCGGTCAGCTACGTCCTGCTCGGTCCCGGCACCATCAACGATGGTGGTGTTGTCCTTGGTGACCGTGATGCGGCGTGCCGTACCCAGTACCTCGAGGCCAACGGTGTCCAGGCTCAGGCCGAGATCCGGGGAAACAACCTGTGCACCGGTGAGGGTGGCGATGTCCTGGAGCATGGCCTTGCGGCGGTCCCCGAAGCCCGGGGCCTTGACGGCCACAACGTTGAGCGTGCCGCGGATGCGGTTGACGATCAGCGTGGACAGGGCTTCGCCTTCGATGTCTTCGGCGATGATGAAGAGCGGCTTGGAAGCCTGGAGGGCCTTCTCCAGCAGCGGCAGGAAGTCCTGCAGCGAGGAGATCTTGCCCTGGTTGATCAGGATCAGCGCGTCTTCGAGGACTGCTTCCTGGCGCTCTGCGTCGGTGACGAAGTACGGGGAAAGGTAGCCCTTGTCGAACTGCATGCCCTCGGTGAGGACCAGCTCGGTCTGCGTGGTGGAGGACTCTTCGATGGTGATGACACCGTCCTTGCCCACCTTGCCGAAAGCCTCGGCCAGCAGTTCGCCAACCTCATCACTCTGTGCGGAGATCGCTGCGACGTTGGCAACCTGGGTGCCTTCGACTTCGCGGGCGTTCTCCAGCAGGCGGGCGGCGATGGCTTCCACGGAAACCTCGATGCCGCGCTTGATCTCGCCCGGAGCGGCGCCGGCTGCGACGTTGCGCAGGCCTTCCTTGACCAAGGCCTGCGCGAGCACGGTGGCCGTGGTGGTGCCGTCACCGGCAACATCGTTGGTCTTGGTGGCGACTTCCTTGGCCAGCTGTGCGCCAAGGTTCTCGTAGGGGTCGTCCAGCTCGACTTCGCGCGCGATGGTCACGCCGTCGTTGGTGATGGTGGGGGCGCCCCACTTCTTGTCCAGCACCACGTTGCGGCCACGGGGGCCGAGGGTCACCTTGACGGTGTTGGCGAGCTTGTCGATACCGGCCTCAAGCGACCGGCGGGCAGCGTCGTTAAACGCAAGCTGCTTTGCCATGGTTGTGTCCTTTCAGAACGGAAAACCCGCACCACTGGCGGCTGGAGAAAATTCCAACGATGCCTGCGGTGCGGGGTTCCAGGAAGTTACTTGACGACGATCGCGAGGACGTCGCGGGCGGACAGAACGAGGTACTCGCTGCCACCGGTCTTGACTTCGGTTCCACCGTACTTGGAGTAGATAACGACGTCGCCAACGGCTACGTCCACCGGTACGCGGTTGCCGTTGTCATCGAAGCGGCCGGGGCCGATTGCAACAACTTCGCCTTCCTGCGGCTTCTCCTGTGCGGAGTCCGGAATGACCAGGCCGGAAGCCGTGGTCTGCTCTGCTTCGAGCGGGCGAACAACAATACGATCCTCAAGAGGCTTAATCGAGACCGACACTCGGATCTCTCCTTTTCATGAGCTGATTCATGGACTAAGAACAAGGGTGCCGAGGCGTGCAACCGTCGTCGCGGTGCCGGTAGCTGCCTGGCGGTGGTGTTAGCACCCACCTAGGGAGAGTGCTAACCAAGACTCTATGTAAGGCGTTAGCACTCGGTCAAGGTGAGTGCCAGCATTTCGTCATGGGTGAACCCGGCTTACTGGTCCCTGAGGTCGTCCAGGTCGTAGTCCTCGTCGTCGCCGTCCACTGCCGTGGCCCCGCGGTTGAGGTAGAGAACAACACCCGCAGCAACGGCCACGACGCCGGAAACCACCAGGCCGATGATCCCGCCGGCGCGTACTCCGCTGTACAGCTCCCGGATGTCGCGGGCCTCGTCCGTAGCGTCATTGACACTCTTGCCCGTCACCGAATAGGCGGCAGCATTGAAGGAGTCCAACGCAAAAATCACAATGAGCAGGCCCGCGCAGATCACGGCAATCACGACGCCCGCAATCAAGGCGGGCCGCGCGTAGGCCGTAAGGGAACGACCGGCGGAATGTCCATCGGCTCCGGGACGGACGGGCTGGTTATTGTCCGGGTTGTCGGCGTGGGAGGGCTGCGGAGCTGCGGTGTCTTCCATGAAATCAACCCTATCGGGCTGATCGGTCCGGTCTCAGCCCCGGGCGCGAAACGTTAAGCTGGATGCCATGCCCAACGCTCCCCAGGAACACCTCGCGCCCTTGCTCACCACCGAAGGATGGGAACTGCTTGGCTCGCTGGGACCTTACCGGGAAGCCGACGTACTGGCCCTGAATGCGTCCCTGCGCAAGGCCGGGCACTCCCCCGAGCTTGTAGCCGCCGTCCTGACGCAATCGCGCTTGCGGACCAAGGCCGAGGCCAAATTCGGCGAGTTTGCCCACCAGATGCTGTTTACCCAGGCGGGCTTGGAACAGGCCACCCGACTCAATGTTGCAGCCCGGCACGCCGAGCGCTTCGTGAAGGCTGGGATCTCCCACGTGGCTGATCTGGGGTGCGGGCTGGGCGCCGATTCCTTGGCACTGGCATCCATGGACGTCAACGTCACTGCGGTGGAGATGGACGAGACCACAGCCGCCTGCGCCACCATCAACCTGATGCCGTTCCCGCACGCCACGGTGGTACATTCCGATGCCACCTCCGTGGACCTCTCCGGAGTGAACGGCGTGTGGCTCGATCCTGCCCGGCGAACTACCTCAACCTCTGGAACAAAGCGAATCTGGGACCCCGAGGCGTTCTCTCCCCCGCTCTCGTTCGTCGAGGGCCTGGCAGCAACCGGCCGCGCAGTGGGGGTCAAAATGGGCCCAGGCATGCCCCACGATTCCGTCCCGGCCGATTGCGAGGCGCAGTGGGTCTCCGTGGGTGGCGATGTCACCGAGGTAACCCTTTGGTTCAACGCCGTCGCCCGCCCCGGGGTTCGCCGCGCAGCGCTGGTGATCGGCGCCCAGGGCGCTGCCGAGATCACCAGCGGCGAGGATTTCGACGGCGGTCCGGAAGCCGCCGTCGGGCCCGTGGAAGGGTTCCTGTACGAACCGGACGGTGCAGTCATCAGGGCAGGGCTGGTGGCCGATGTTGCTGACCGACTCGGCGGACACCTGGTGGACGAACACATCGCCTACATCTGTGCACCCGAACTCCACGACACCCCCTTCGCCCGCGCCTACCGCGTGCTCGAGGTGATGCCCTACAGCGTCAAAGCCCTCAAGGCGTGGGTCAAGGCAAACGGCATCACCGTGCTGGACATCAAGAAACGCGGCACCGCGGTCACGCCCGAGGAACTCCGGAAACAGCTGCTGCCCGGTAAGCCCTCCGGGAAGGCGAAGACAGCCACGCTGGTGCTCACCAGGATCGGCGAAGAGCGGGTGGTTGTGGTGGTGGAGCCGGTTAGCGTTTAGCCGAGCATTGCCTCTGTCGCCGCGAAGCCACCAAACCCACCATGGCCAGCGCCGCGAAGACTTTCGAACACCGCCACGCACCCTGGGAGCGCCCTGAGAATTCACCAACCACACCTACGTCGTCTTCTTGGCGGCAGCCGGGTCTAGGGTGCATTCGCTGTGAACGTTTATGAATGACGTACCTTTCGACGGCGTGAAAATCAGGAGCATGCCTCGCGGGGCTACAGCATGAATCTCAATGCCGGTGGTGTTTCCACCCATGTTGTCGAAGACGTGTGTAATCCTGTAACCCTTCGATTTCCAATGGGCCTTCATGGCGTCCACGGCAGCCTGCGGATCCTCAACCGGGCCACCCTCTATCTGTGTCTGATAGGCCCTACCATCGTCCTTGCTATGAACCGAGCATGGCCCCGGGAAGAATCCTGCGGTGCGATTGGGATCCCAAATGGGCCAATCTGCGCCAGACTGCTGCACCGTGTCATCAATGGCATCCATGAAGTCCGTGAACACCTCCGCCGCGCTCCGCTGTCCTGGCCCCGGCTCGCCGCCCTGGCCACCACTAGTTGGGTTTGCAGCGCACCCTGACAAGCCCAAACCCACCACAGCCATCACTGCGAAGACCTTCGAACACCACCGCGCGGGCCAGGAGGGTACGGCTAGTTCACGAATCACAACTACGTCGTCCTGCTCTCGGCAGCCGGATCCAAGGTGCATTCACTTACGACCTTGATAAAGCTCGTCTCCGAAGACGGTGTGAACTGTACAAGTAACCCGCGAGGACTTCTGGCATTGACCTGAATGCCCGTAGTGTTTCCACCCATGTTGTTGAAGGTATTGCCAATTATGTAGCCCCTCGATTCCCAGTGAGCTTTCATTCGCTCGGCAGCTGCCTGGGGGTTAGCAATAGATCCGCCTTCAATCTGCGTTTGATATGCCCTACCATCGTCACGGGCCCGAACGGAGCACGGTGGTGGGAAATATCCGGACGTATCGTTTCGGTCCCACTCGACCCAATTCGTCCCGGATTGTCGGACTGTGTCGTCAATGGCGTCCAGAAATTCCGCGAACACTTCCTGCGCGCTCCGCTCTCCGGGTCCCGGCTGTCCGCGTCCGTCGCCACCTGTTGGGTTTGCGTTGCATCCTGCCATCATCAAGCACCCCACCATCATCGATGCCAACCACGCTTTGCGGTCGTACTTTGTCGTTGTCATTTGCCCTGTTCCTCTGCGATTTCTTCAAGAGTCAGGTCACGTTCGATCCACGACCCATTCGAAAAGTACATGCCGCCGTAGCCCGTTTGTGTTTCGCGGCGAAGTGGTAAGAGCTGCTTGATCTGGGCCCCTCGTCCGGTTGAGGTCATGGCTATGTTGTGCGCAGATTCGGTGTCCGGGTCGAGGTAGCCGTGGAGTTCAGTGGCGGCGAACAATGAGTCTCCGCTGCCATTCACTGCCCACCCTTTGGCATCGTGGCCGGTGGTCCGCTTGTAGAAGTGCCCAGTGTCCGGATCGTAACCGCCTTCGGAGGAGAAGGTCTTGCCCCCAAACCACTCACCCGTTGGATCGAGGCGCCCCTCGCGACCCCGCAGCCCACTCCCCAGAATCCCCCAGGGCGCCACTCGGTCCTCGCTCGCCGCGGTCAGATAAACCTCGGCCTCGCCGTCTATGTCTTTAGAAACATGCAGATCCTCTGCAGAGCCAACATCCCGCCCTGCAATCCCGGCAGAGCCAAAGAACGTAGCCGTCGCAACCTCATGGGAGATGGCCTTTAAGGCATAGGAGGCCGTAGTGGTCCCATACGAATGGGCCACAACGTTCAGTTTCACGGCCTTCTCCCCCAGGACGGCGCGGGTCTCGCTGAAGCCATCCAACGCCGCGGCCAGCTTCACCCCGCCAGCCCTGGCCAACTCTGTCGACAGCACTTCGCCGCTGGGCGGCGCCTCAGGCGTGTCGTAACCAACCCACGACACAACGGCGTGGCCAGTCTTCCGGCCATCGCCATCGAGGGCCTGTCCCTGTTCGTCGTATAGGTCCTGCGCGGATTTAGTCCATGATTCCAGCCCGTCAGCCACGGTGGTTTTCATCCCCGGGACGTTCCACGTCACGTGGACTGCTGTGTCCAGATCGCCGATAGCAACGGCAACCAGCGGCTTGCCGTTTTCTTTGGGCGCGAACGAAATAATGCTCCTTGCGGCTGTTGTGCTCTTCTTATCGACTGGCATAAGGGCCTT
The DNA here is from genome assembly GCF_044748465.1 of Paenarthrobacter sp. NPDC089988. Classification (NCBI taxonomy): domain Bacteria; kingdom Bacillati; phylum Actinomycetota; class Actinomycetes; order Micrococcales; family Micrococcaceae; genus Paenarthrobacter; species Paenarthrobacter sp. NPDC089988. The sequence goes on along the minus strand of NZ_JBIVGD010000002.1, from coordinate 151,375 downwards.
GTAGATTTCCCGCAGCACCGCTTTGTCCCCCTCGCTGGTCCGCGTGTCGTTGTAGATTGCGTCAAGGTTGGCACGGTTGGCCTTCGCCCTGACCGCATAAGGGATCCCGTTGAGGTTTCCGATGATCCCCGGTGCGGCCACCAACAACGCCGCCTGTTGCTCGGAAGACATCCCAGCCCACCAGCCCTGGACATAAGCCACCGTCGGTTGGTCCTTCAGTCCGTTGCGGAGGTAATCCGTCTCAGCCGAGCCGTAGTCCAGCAACTCCCCGGCCGACATGGACTTCAGCAGGGCCAGCGTCTCCACAGCACCTTCAATGCCGCCCCCACCGCTGGCCTCCAACTTTTGCAACCGGAACCTGGTGAAGTCCGCCCGGAACTCCCTCGCCGCTCCGCCGTCGTAATACACCGGAACTGACGGGTCGATCGAATAGACGCGATTGATCTGACGGGCGCAGTCCTGCTGCGCTTGTTCATGCTGCGATGCCAGCAACCGCACCCGGCGCTCCAGATCCGCGGCCTGCAAAGCAAGAGCAGCACCGCCCGACGAAGCCAACAGGTCACCCGCTTGCTCCATGAACGCCACCCGCTCCTCATACCGGTCCCGCTCGCGATGAAACTGCCCGATCTCGTCCAGCAACAAAGCACGACGCCGGTTCAGGTCCCGGATGTCATCCGCATACGCCATCAACGCCCGATACACCACCGCAAGACCGGCCCGGATCCCCTCACTCTTCTGGGTCACCGGCTTAAACAAAGCCAACAATTCCGGCGCCTCCGGAGCCCGGTACGCATCAGCCATGGCAGACCACTCCGACGACGCCATTTGCACAATGTTCACGATGCCCTGCGCGTTCTCTGTCAGAGGGTTCGCCGCCATCTCCAACGCTTCAGGGTCCGGCCATCCGTCCATAGCCGACGCATCAACTTGGTACACGACAGCCCTACTTCGCCGGATTCCAGGGGGACATGTCACGTGGGAAATCCCTGGAGTTGGGATTCCAGTAGGACATGTCCAGCGGCAAATCTCCGGGACGCAACACCACGATGCTCCGAGCGTTCGCCAGGGCCGTGGCCGCCATGGCCTCGTCGCACGCCACGTAGGCAGCTACCGCCTCGCGGGTACCACCAAAGATGTTGGCCGTTCGCCGCGCCAGCCCATGGACATCCACCGTGAGTACAGAGTCTTCGTAACTCTCCATCGCCATATAGACGGGCCCACTCCGCAGTGCGCCACGAATGTCATCACACACATGCCTCAGCTTGGCTTGAACGGCTGGAAGCTGTTCCATGCGCTGCTTCGAGGCAGCCACCACCGCCAGAGTCCTGCCCGTATCAATGTCGAACGTCACTGCTGCTCCACCAACTTCGTAAGGATTCTGATTAATCCATCGAAATGATTAATCCCTAACGAAGCGTATACCGACAGCAGACTCTCAACTGGATCGGACTAGGACATCCGAACGTCAGCGACGGGAGAACTCCGAGGCTTCACGAACCTGTTCGGGCGTTGGCCTGACGCCGGTGTAGAGGACAAACTGCTCCTCGGCCTGGATGGCGATGACCTCCGCTCCCGTAATGACCGGCTTGCCCGCCCTGCGCGCCGCAGCAATGAGCGGCGTTTCCGACGGCAAGGCCACCACATCGAACACCGCCGTCGCCGCAGCGATGGTGGAATCGTCGAAGGACTGGGCAGTCTCGTCAGCGCCGGCCATGCCCAGCGGCGTGACGTTGATGATGAGATCGGCAGTGGCTCCGTTGACGTCGTCCTGCCATCCAAAGCCATAGAGTTCGGCGAGCGCCCTACCTGAGATTTCGTTACGGGCCACGATGGTCACATTGGTGAAGCCGGCATCCCGCAAAGCAGCGGCCACAGCCTTGGCCATGCCGCCTGCTCCCCGCAGGAGGACCGAGTGCGTCGTTGGCACTTCGTGATCCTTCAAGAGTCGGGCAATAGCGATGTAGTCGGTGTTGTAAGCAGTCAGCACGCCATCGTTGTTGACGATGGTGTTGACGGAGTCGATGGCCTTGGCGGACGGGTCCATCACATCCACCAGCGGGATGACGGCCTCCTTGTAGGGCATGGATACCGCCGCACCGCGAATGGGAAGGCCCCTGATTCCGGCCACGGCGAGCGCAATGTCCGCGGGCGCGAAGGCCTTGTAGACAAAGTTCAGGCCGAGCAGGTCATAGAGATAGTTGTGGAACCTGGTTCCAATGTTGCTGGGTCGGGCAGCAAGCGAGATGCAGAGGGCCATGTCTTTGTTCAGGATGGGCATGCACCCATTAAACAACCATGATGGGCAAGCCGGGTGAATAAGTCATATTTATTTTGCCGGCTTGCCCACTGGATACGTCAGCCCTGCCGCGCCTTCATGCGCGGGTTCTGCTTGTTGATCACAAAGGTGCGTCCGCGGCGACGGACGATCTGTGCTCCTGGGATCTTCTTGAGCGCGCGAAGCGAGTTCCGGACTTTCATGGTTGTTCTCCTTATGTTGTAGGGATCAGAGGGTTTCACTGAGCTCGAAGGGGTCGTGCCACTCCGCGGGATGCAGCGCCATTTCTGCCTCGGTAATCTGACAATCGTCCAGCAAGCGACGAATCTCCCCGGGGTCGACGTCCTCCGAGCGTCCAGTGATGGCCAGGACGGTACCGCGGTCACCATGGTGGGGATGCCAGTCGAGGACGGCGTCGACGTCGGCTCCCGGACCTGCGGTGCCGACCACGTCCGCCAGCCAAGGCCCGGTGCTTTCCAGCCACACGCGGGGACCAACGCCTTGGATGGCAATCCGGACCCCCGCCGCTGATGCGATCCATAGACGGCCCCGCATCCAGTGGGTTCCGGCCGCCAGTTGGGGCAGCGCCTCCCGAAAGCGCCCAGGATGAAGTGGCCTTGATGCCTTATGCAGGACGGTACTGAAGAGCCCGGGGGCTTCGTCCAACGGAACGCGCACCGTGCCAGGCCTGGTGCGGGCTGCGGCTTCGGCATCGTCGTAGCATCCCGGCCTGAACTCATCGGAGGAGCCCACCACAGCGGCATGCGGAGCCAGTTCACCGAGCAATTCAACTCCGGATCCCCAAGCCTCCGAATCCACCCGCGGATCACCCGCGAGCTCCGCCCCCAGGCCCGCGTGGAGCATGACTGTGTCCACCTGACCGAATTCGCCAATGAGGAATTCCCCACTGGTGCGGTCATCCTGCGGCATGGACGTGAATCCGGACTCGAACAGGGTATGGCGGTCCCAGACATGGTCTTCCACGTCGGCCGGATCCAGGGCCAGTACCGCATTGTCGATCACCAGCGAATTCCCCGGACGTTGACGGAGTTCAGCTACCACCATGCCCGCAGCCACCCCCGGCGGCAAGCCAAGGACCGCATGGTCGAAACCGCACGAGGCGAGCCGCTCCGCCGTCGGAATAATGTCCAACCGGACAGTGCAGCTCAGGCACCCATGTTCCAGGACGGTGGTTTCGCGCTCAAAGAGTTGACCGTCCCGGTAGACGCGACGGAGGACCACAGACCCATCCAGGAGGTCGTGGAAAACGACGGCGGAGTTGCTGTGGGTCCGGCCGAGCCGGGCCGCCGCCACTTCGCGGCATTGACTGTCCAGGGAACTGACGATGGAGAGGTGCATGCCAACATCCTAGTTAAGAATCATTCTCATTAGCAATTCACTGACGGTAGTTGCAGCATCTCCGGGCGGGCCGCTGCACTAGACTTGAGCCGACCGCTGGCGGCCCCGCAGCGGGGAAGCGCGACGAACATAACGAGGGGACTACGTGCAGATTGATTTTGCGCCATCCAGGCAATCGACACTGGGTGTGGAATGGGAGCTGGCGCTCGTCAACGCACGGACAGGGGAACTGGTCTCGGTCGCGAACGATGTCCTGAAGGGCGTCGCCGCCAACCACCCCGACCTCAACGAGGACGACGAGCACCCGCACATCAAGCGCGAACTCCTCCTCAACACCGTGGAACTCGTCACCGGGGTCTGCGAAACGGTCAAGGAAGCCAAGGAAGACCTGAGCCGCTCCCTGGCCGCCGTCCGCGAAGTCACAGACACCATGGGTGTGGAGGTGTTCTGCGCCGGCAGCCACCCCTTCAGCCCTCCGCTGCTCCAGCCGGTCACGGACAAGGAACGCTACGCAAAGCTGATTGAGCGCACCCAATGGTGGGGACGCCAGATGGTGATCTACGGCGTGCACGTCCACGTGGGCATCGACCGCAAGGACAAGGTCCTCCCCATCCTGGACGGCCTGGTCAACTACTTCCCGCACTTCCAGGCACTGTCCGCGTCCAGCCCCTATTGGGCGGGCGAAGAAACGGGTTACGCGTCACAGCGCGCCCTGATGTTCCAACAGCTTCCGACGGCGGGACTTCCGTTCCAGTTCGACGCGTGGGATGGGTACGAGGCCTACGTCCAGGACATGTTTACCACCGGCGTCATCGATGCGATCTCAGAGATCCGCTGGGACATCCGCCCGGTTGCCGCCCTGGGCACCATCGAGATGCGCATTTGCGATGGCCTTGCCACGCTTGAAGAAGTGGGCGCGATCGCAGCGCTGACACAGTGTCTGGTCCATGAGTTCTCCGGCATCCTCGATGCCGGCGGCACCATCCCCACCATGCCGCCATGGCACGTCCAGGAGAACAAGTGGCGCGCGGCCCGGTACGGGATGGAAGCGATCATCATCCTCGACGCCGAGGGCAACGAGAAGCTCGTGACCGAACACCTGACCGAGACCCTCGACCGGCTGAGGCCCATCGCTGCCGAGCTCGGCTGCTCCGAGGAACTCGCAGACGTGGCCAGGATCATCGAACGGGGCGCGAGCTACCAGCGCCAGCGCCGCGTGGCAGCCGAGCACAACGGCGACCTCCAGGCAGTGGTGATGGACCTCGTGCAGCAAATGCGCAAAGGACCGGACGCCTGATGTCCCCTCCCGCCGTGGATTCAGAGCAATGCGGATCTAGGCCGGCACTGAAACCGTAGTCACCGGCATGGACGAATCCGGGGCGAAGGACACTCCACTGGGTCCGATTCCAGCCATGATCAGTTGGGCTCCCAGGGCAGCAACCATGGCACCGTTGTCCGTGCACAGGTTCAAGGGCGGAACGTGGAGCTTGATCCCCGCCGAGGTGCAGCGCTGACGCGTCAGTTCGCGAAGCCGCGAATTGGCGGCGACGCCACCGCCCAACAGGAGGTCCGTGATCCCGTGTTCCCTGCAGGCCAGCACCGCTTTGGACGTAATGACGTCCACCACGGCTTCCTGGAACGCCGCAGCGATATCAGCCACGGGGACGTCCTCGCCGCGGGCTTCGAACTGTTCCACGCAGCGGGCAACAGCGGTCTTCAGGCCACTGAAGGACCAGTCGTAGCGGTGCGGGCCTTTCTCTTCTGCGGTGCCCATGTATTTGGGCTGCGTCAGGCCGCGCGGGAAGCGGATGGACTTCGGATTTCCCTGCCGTGCCAGTTTGTCGATGGCGGGACCGCCGGGATAGCCGAGGCCAAGGATGCGGGCCACCTTGTCATACGCCTCGCCTGCGGCGTCATCGATGGTGGAGCCCAGGAGCTCTACGTCGTCGGTGATGCTGCGGATCCGCAGGATTTCCGTATGGCCTCCTGAAACCAGAAGTGCGCCGAGGTTCTCCGGCAGTTCCCCGGCACCGAGGCCGGCGGCAGCACCGGCGTCGTTCCTTGCATCCAGCAGCCCGACTCCGACGTGCGCCACCAAATGGTTGATCGCGTAGAGCGGCTTGCCGGTAGCAACGGCGAGTGCCTTGGCCGCGCAGACGCCCACCATCAGCGCACCGGCCAGGCCGGGTCCTGAGGTGACGGCGATTGCGTCGATGTCCTCAAGCGTCACCCCCGCTTCATGGAGGGATTCCTGCAACGTGGGAACGAAGGCGTCCAAGTGGGCGCGCGAAGCAATCTCGGGAATGACACCGCCAAACCGCACGTGCTCGTCCATGGACGAGGACACCGTGTTGGTCAGGAGCGTGGTTCCCCGCACGATGCCGACACCGGTCTCGTCGCATGAGGACTCGATGCCCAGCACCAACGGCTGCGTGGGAAGTGCGGCGCTCACTCGGAGGCTCCTTCTGTTGGGGTGGAGTTGTTCAGCGGCAAGCGCATGATCAGGGCATCCGTGCCGTCGCGGTAGTAGCGGGGACGGATGTGGATCTGCTCGAACCCGAAACGCAGGTACAGCTGCTGGGCCCGGGGATTGTCCGCGCGCACCTCCAGCAGGACGTCGGCCGCGCGGCGGCGCCGTGCTTCCTCGATCAGTTCGGTAAGGATCGCCGAGCCGATGCCCTTTCCTTCAAATTCAGGAACGACGGCGATCGTCTGGACGTCCGCAATGGGCTCGATGCACATCAAGCCGGCGTAGGCGATGATCTCGCCCGCGGCCTCGGCCACGACGTAGCGACGGGTTTCCGGCTGGGAGAGTTCATCGAAGAACATCTGCAGCGGCCAGGCATCCACCGGGAACAGGCGGCGCTCGAGGGCATCGACGGCAGCGACGTCCGCCTCGGTCATGTCCCGCAGGGAGACACCCTCGAGTTCAAGTTTGGGTGAGAGCTTCATCAGAGCGCACGCTTCCGTGGGCCGGGGACCTGGGCATCGGACTCCCGCAGGTACAGCGGCGTTGAGTCGAGCAGCGGCTGTCCTGCAGAAAGTTTGGCCAGCGCGAACTGACCCAAGGATGAGGCGTCCGGTTGCGTTTCCGCGAAGTCCTCGTTCGCGTTGAGCACCTCTGCGTAGAGCCCGGCACCAGCCCCGAAGACTGGAAGGTCCGGGAGGTCTGCCGCGAAGCCCACATGGGGTCCGTCCACCAGCTGCGGCAATTGGCCTTCGGCGAGGGTGTAGCGGGCCCAGTACACCTCTTTGCGCCGGGCGTCCGTTGCCACGAGGAACTCGGGGACAGCGGCCGTGGACTCAGCAACTTCCAACGCAATCGCGTCGAGGCTCATCAGGCCGTACAGGGGCTTGTTCCAGACGAAGGCCAGCGTCCGGGCTGTGGCGATGCCGGAGCGGAGACCCGTAAAGGGACCCGGCCCCACACCGGTGACGATAGCGTCGATATCGGCCCCCGTGACTCCGGCGCCCGCCAGGAGCTTCTCGATTCCCGGAGCAAGGACCTCGGCGTGGCTGCGCGTGTCTTCGGTGGCGAAGGAGTCCACCACGCCTTCCATGGCGTCCTCGGAAATCAGGGCGGCACTAGCCACGGCTGAGGTGTCGATGGCCAGGATCAGCATCAGTTGCCTCCTTCGGGGAGTGTGGTTTCAAGGAGTGCCGGGGCTTCCTGCCAGCGTGGGCCGAAGCCGCGGAAGACGATGGTGCGGGGCTCGTCGTCGTCCTCGGTGTCAAAGTCGAGGACCTGCCCACCGGGCGCGTCCTCGCCGCCAACTGCGCGGTGCAGGTCCACTTCCAGCCGACTCTCGGACAAATGCTCTACCCGGTGGCGCCCCCACTCGACCACGGTCACGGACGTGTCCATGGTGTTTTCAAGATCGATATCGTCAATCTCCCCCGAGGACTCCAGCCGGTACGCGTCCACGTGGACCAGGTCCGGACCGCCCGGGCGCGGGCCGTCGGCAAGGTTTGGATGGATCCTGACCAGGACAAACGTGGGTGAGATGATGCCGGACCTCACCCCGAGGCCTTCTCCGAGCCCCTGGGTGAAGGTGGTCTTTCCGGCACCCAGTTCACCTGTCAGGACCAGCAGGTCTCCGGCCTCAAGCACCCCACCGAGCGATGCGGCGAGCTCGTGGGTCTCTTCCGCCGTCGTGACTTTGACGCTGCGTTCCCAATTCGCGGGTGTGCTGTTCACAGGGCGGCTGCCTTGGATGCCGCCGCAACCTCGGCTGCCGAGGGAACCTCATTGACATAGGTTCGTGGAACGCGGGGACTGATGCGGGTGACGATCTCGTAGTTGATGGTCCCGGCTTCGGCAGCCCAGTCGTCTGCCGTGGGTCCACCATCCGTGCCGTCGCCGAACATCACCGCTTCGCTGCCCTTGAGGCCGGCAGCTTCCTCCTCCGTGAGGGGTCCAAGGTCAATGACCATCTGGTCCATGGCGATACGTCCCACCACGGGGTAGGTGACACCGTTCACGCGGACCGGTCCGCCCGTGGCAACACGTGGCACACCGTCCGCGTATCCCAGCGGGATCAGCCCAAGCGTGCTCTCCGTGGTGGTGTGGTAGTTCAGTCCGTAGGACACGCCTTGGCCTTCGGGAACTTTCTTGCAGTTGGACAACAGGGTCCGAACGGTCATGGCCGGCCGGAGGCCGAGTTCGGCGGACGTAGCTCCTTGGAAGGGCGAGAGGCCGTAGACGCCCAGGCCTACGCGGACCAGGTCGAAGTGCGAATCGGGCCGGGACAACGTGGCAGGAGTGTTGGCGATATGCCGGACTTCGGTGTCCACCCCGGCGTCCTCGGCCATGGCCAAGGCCTCGCGGAAGACGGTAAGTTGTTCGTCGGTTTCCGGCCGCTGCGGTTCATCGGCAACGGCCAGGTGGGAGAAGACCCCCACCACGCGCAGCAGGCCCTCGTCCTGGTACTCCATGGCCTGGCCCAGGAGCTGGTCCCAGTCGTCGATAGTGCAGCCGTTGCGGCCCAGGCCGGTATCGATTTTGAGGTGCACGCGTGCAGGGCGTTCCTGGTCCCGGGCTGCCGCCACCACGGCGTCCAGTTCCCAGCCGGAGATTCCGACGTCGATGCCGGCGGCAACTGCCGCTTGGAAGTTGCTCTCGCGGGTGTGCAACCAGGCAAGCAGGGGCGCATCGATGCCTGCTGCGCGCAGGGCGAGCGCTTCGGAAATGTGGGCAACACCCAACCAGGAGGCCCCGGCGTCAAGGGCGGCACGGGCCACCTGCACCGCTCCGTGTCCATAGGCGTCGGCCTTGACGACGGCCATGACGGAGGCGGGCGAAGCGATACCGACGAACTGGCGAACGTTGTGCCGAACAGCTTCGAGGTCGATCACGGCCGAGCGTTCAAGCATCGCCGACTTTGCTATGGAGGGCTTGGAACCGATCCCGATATCTGCTGCTGCTTCGTAAGTCACCCTAGAGATTCTAGTGGGGTGGGTGAACCCGGGTTAACTGCGCTGCTTCCCCGGCTTGCCCGGCTACTGAGCGTCGGACAGGTGAGCGATGGTTGCCCGGGCCCGCCGCTGGGCCTCGGCCGGGATGTCCCGCACGATCGGCTCAAGGAATGCGAACCGCCGCAGCCATTGGCTCGACTGGCGCTCCTTCCGTGCGTTGGCCCTCTGCCACCAGTCGGCAATGTCTCCCCAGCCCGGGGCCGCAAGCGAACCGCCCACCTGCTGTACAGCCAAGGAGGCACAGAGATTCGCGAACCTCAGGCGGTCCCCCAGCTTCCAACCCGCGAGGCTGCCCACAATGAACGCCGCGCCGAAGCAGTCCCCGGCGCCCGTGGGGTCCGAGGCAGAGACGGGCAACGAGGGCACCCATTCTTCCTCGCCGGTTTCGGAGTCCACGGCCATGGCACCCTGCGGTCCGAGCGTCACCACAGCCACGGGGACCCTGTCCGCCAACGAGTAGAGCGCAGCCCAAGGGTCGGCTTTCCCGGTGAAGGCCATGGCCTCGGGAGCGTTGGGCAAGAACGCGTGGTAATGCTCCAACTGCTCCAGCCTGCGCTGTGACCATTCGCCGCTGGGGTCCCAGCCCACCACACCGAAAAGCTTGGTGCCGGCCGTCTTGGCGGCGAGCATCCACGGTTCCAGTTCCTCGCCGAGGTCCGCTACGGCTGCGAGCGCCTTGGGTGGCCGGCCGATGAGTTCCGAGGCGTTCACCGGTGCGGGGTGCCCGTGCGTCACCATGGACCGGTCCTGGTTGACGCACATGGACACCGTCACCGGCGAGTGCCAACCGGGCACGCGCCGGGACAAGGAAAGATCCACGTGCTCCTGGGTTTCCAGGATCTCCCAGTTGTAGTCCCCGTACCCGTCGTCGCCAAAAGTGGCGGCCAGATTGGTCCGCAGTCCCAGTCGGGCCGCGGCGATCGCCTGGTTTGCCACTCCACCAGGGCAACTGCCCATGCCTTCACTCCACACTTCGGTGCCGGGTTCGGGCGCGTGCGGAAGGCCCGTGAAGATGATGTCCTGGAAAACCGTTCCGGTGAGCAGGAGATCGCACTGGTTTTCGCCATCGGACCGAACGGAGGCAAGGGGATCATAGCGACGCTGGGGCATGGCATCCATGCACGGCAGACTACGCTGCACCTTCCGGGCTGCATAGACTCGGACCATGCGGCTCATGATCGCCGGCGGCGGCGGATTCCGGGTTCCCCTTGTGTACCGTGCCTTGTGTTCGGGCCCCTCCGCGGGGCTCGTGGACGAGTTGGTCCTGTACGACGTGGATACCACCCGCCTGGTGGCAATCGAGTCGGTCCTGACGGCCATGCCCGTACCGGAAGGTTCCCGTCCCGCCGTCGTGGTTTCCACGGACCTGGGCGAGGCGCTGGCCGGGACGCGCATGGTATTCGCGGCGATCCGTCCAGGCGGGACGGCGGGCCGGATGATCGACGAACGCGTGGCTTTGGACCTGGGCGTGCTGGGCCAGGAAACAACCGGAGCGGGCGGCATCTCCTACGCGCTGCGTTCCATCCCGCGGATGCTCGAACTCGCCGAGGCCATGCGGCTCCACTGCCCCGATGCGTGGCTCATCAACTTCACCAACCCCGCCGGGATGGTCACCGAGGCATTGGTGCCCGTACTGGGCAAGCGGGTGATCGGCATCTGCGATTCGGCCGGTGGCTTGGTGAAGCGGGCCGCGGCGGCTGCGGGGGCGCCGCTGCCGGAAGGGCGGCTCGACGGCGTGGGCTACTACGGGCTCAACCACCTCGGTTGGCTCTACCGGCTGGCACCGGGAGGAACGGACCTGCTGCCCGGGTTGCTGTCCAGCCACGATGCGCTTGCCTCGATGGAGGAGGGCCGGCTGTTTGGACAGCACCTGCTGGAACTGCTCGGCTGCCTCCCTAACGAGTACCTGTATTACTACTACGAAACCCACCACGCCACGCAGGCCATCCGCCGGCAATCCGAGACGCGCGGGGCCTCCATCCACGGGCAGCAGGCCGCGCTCTATCCTGGCTTGGTTGGTTCCCCCGATGCGTATGCACGGTGGGACGCTGCCCGGTTGTCCCGCGAGGAAGGGTATCTGGCTGAATCGCGCGAAGAGGGCGAACAGCGGGACGAATCGGACTTGGCCGGTGGCGGCTACGAACGGGTGGCTTTGGCGGTGATGCGGGCGCTCTCCGGCTCGGCGTCCGGGGCCACCACCGAGTTGATCCTGAACGTGCCCAACTCCCCCGTGGCGTCCGTTGCCAGGGTGGACACCGCGGAGGTTGCCGTGCCCGGGTTGCCGGCGGACGCCGTCGTCGAGGTTCCCTGCCAGGTGACGTCCGACGGCGCGTTGCCGCTCCCACAGGACCGTCCCGGTGGGCAGTTCCTCACCTTGATGCGGCACGTCAAAGAGGTGGAAGGGCTCACCATCCAGGCCGTCCGGGAAGGCGACAGGGAGGCTGCCCTGCAAGCCTTCGCGGCCCATCCCCTGGTGGGTTCGGCGGATCTGGGGCGGCAGCTCCTGGAGGGCTACGAGGACGGATTCCCTGAGCTGGCGCAGTTATGGGCGGAACGCTAGAGCTTCTGATACATGACGTGCAGGCCCACGTAGCCAATCTCAGGGTGGTTGAAGGCCTCGGGAACCGTGGCAAGGATCTTGAAGCCCATGGACTGCCACAGCCACACGGCACGGACGTTGCTTTCCACCACCGCGTTGAACTGCATGGAACGGAATCCGGCTGCCTTGGCCTCCTTCAGGGAGTAAGCGCACAGTGCCCGCGCAATGCCTTGGCCCGAATGTTGGGCACCCACCATGTAGCCTGCGTTTGCCACGTGGCTGCCGCCGCCGGCCTGGTTGGCATGGAACTCACCGGTACCAAGGATCGCGCCGTCCGCTGAACGCACGGCCACGAACGTCTGCCCGGGGGCGTCCTTCATCCATTTGGCCCTGGCGGTTGCCTCATCGGTGTCCCTGTCCCACGTGAAGGTTTCACCCTCGCGGATCACCGGTTCCAGGACGGACCAGATGCCCGGCCAGTCGTTGTCCGTGGCTGGGCGGATGTCATAGCTGTTTTCTAGGCTCACAGCGGACACGGTAGCAGCCTTGTGGGTTCCGGGCAGGAGTAGTGTTTTCTGCAGGGAAAGCCGGTTTTGCGATGAAGGGCAGGAGTCAACCGTGACATTGATCCGTCGGGTCGCGTTCCTGTCCTTGCACACGTCCCCCATGGAGCAGCCGGGGGCCGGGGATGCAGGTGGCATGAACGTCTACGTGCGCGCGTTGGCCATGGCTTTGGCTGAAACGGGCGTGGAGGTGGAGATCTTCACCCGTGCCACCAAGGCCGGGCAGGCCGCCGTCGAACATCCCGGTCCGAACGTCTGCGTCCACAACGTCATGGCCGGTCCGCGCCGCAAGCTGCCCAAGGAAGAACTGCCCGCATTGCTGCACCAGATGGTGGAGGAGATCGACCGGATCCGGCAGCAACAACCGCGTGGCCGTTATGACGCTGTCCATTCGCACTACTGGGTGTCCGGGGTTGCGGGCTTGGAATTGTCCCAGTTGTGGGGCATTCCACTGGTCCACACCATGCACACCATGGCCAAGGTCAAGAACCTGGTGCTGGAATCCGGCGAACGGCCCGAACCCCGGCGCCGGGAAGAGGGCGAGCAGCGGATTGTCGACGGCGCCACCCGGCTCATCGCCAACACTCCAGCCGAGGCCGAGGAACTGGTTTCGCACTATGGCGCGGACATCGACCGCATCGATGTGGCACCTCCCGGCGTGGACCTTCGCGTCTTCACGCCCTCGTTCCGGCGAAGGTCCCGCAGGGAACGGGATGTGCGGCCGGACAGTTTCCACCTGGTTTTCGCCGGCCGAATCCAACGCCTCAAGGGACCGCAGGTGTTCGTCAAGGCAGCGGGTCTGTTGAGGCAGCGCCGCCCGGACATCGACCTTGAGCTGACCATTCTGGGTTCCCTCAGCGGCGCCAAGGATTTCGACCTGCAGCACTACATCGAAGAGGCCGGATTGAACGACGTCGTCACGCACCGGCCGCCGGTTGTGGCACCGGAGCTGGCTGGCTGGTTCCGTTCAGCGGACGTGGTGGTGATGCCTTCCTTCAGTGAATCCTTCGGCTTGGTGGCGTTGGAAGCACAGGCGTGCGGTACACCGGTGGTAGCCACCAATGTTGGCGGGTTGTCCCGCGCCGTCTCCGATGGCCGGACCGGCATCCTGGTGGACGGGCATGATCCCGCCGACTGGGCTGATGCCTTGGAAGAGCTGTACGACGATATCCGGACCCGGGAGGACATGGGCAGGGCAGCGGCAACCCACGCCGAATCCTTCGGTTGGCAACGCACTGCCGCCATCACTTTGGAAAGCTACCGCGAGTCCGTCTCCGGGTTGCTGGTTCCCGGGCGCTGACATCCGCTGGTGGGCGCGTGCCGGCTGGTAGATTGACGCGCACACCGTAAGCACCGAGTCGAAGGACAACGATGTCTGAAAACCACGTCCTGTCAGATCTGGAGATCGCCAAGCGCGCCCGGATCAGGCCCATCGAGGAAATCGCCGAACATGCAGGCATCAACCTGGAGGCACTGGAGCTCTACGGACCCTACAAGGCCAAGATCAATCCGGCACTGCTCACCCTCCCCGCCGCGAAGCCCGCGGGAAGGGTAGTCCTCGTCTCGGCCATGTCCCCTACCCCGGCAGGCGAAGGCAAATCCACCACCACTGTGGGTTTGGCGGACTCGCTCGCGCGGGCCGGGCACAAAGTGATGATTGCTTTGCGGGAGCCTTCCCTGGGGCCCATCCTCGGCATGAAGGGCGGGGCGACGGGAGGCGGCTACTCCCAAGTGCTGCCCATGGACGATATCAACCTGCATTTCACCGGCGACTTCCATGCGATCACCTCAGCCAACAACGCGCTCATGGCCCTGGTGGACAACCACATCTTCCAAGGCAACGAGCTCGGGATCGATCCACGGCGCATGACCTTCAAACGCGTGCTGGACATGAACGACCGCGCGCTCCGGGACATCGTCATCGGCCTCGGCGGGCCGGCGCAGGGCGTGCCCCGGCAGGACGGCTTCGACATCACTGTCGCTTCCGAAATCATGGCGGTCTTCTGCCTCGCCACGGACCTGGACGACCTCCGGACCAGGCTGGGCCGGATCACCTTCGGCTATACCTTCGACCGGGAACCCGTCACGGTTGCCGACCTGGGCGTGGAAGGAGCCCTCACCCTCCTGCTGAAGGACGCCATCAAACCCAATCTGGTGCAGACCATCGCAGGGACTCCCGCCTTGGTCCATGGCGGTCCGTTTGCCAACATCGCCCACGGCTGCAACTCACTGATTGCCACGCGCACGGCCCAGCAGCTGGCGGACATCGTGGTCACGGAGGCAGGCTTCGGTGCGGACCTCGGCGCCGAGAAATACATGGACATCAAGTCCCGGATTGCGGACGTGTCCCCATCCGCCGTCGTGGTTGTTGCCACCATCCGCGCACTCAAGATGCAGGGCGGCGTACCCAAGGAGGACCTCAAGGTTCCCAACGTGGAGGCACTGGCCGCGGGCGTCGAGAACCTCAAACGTCATGTGGGCAATGTGGCCAAATTCGGGATCTCGCCCGTGGTGGCCATCAACAAGTTCGGCACCGACACCCCGGAAGAGATCGACTGGCTCCTTGCGTGGTGCGCCGCGGAAGGCGTGCAGGCCGCCGTCGCCGATGTGTGGGGCCGGGGTGGCGGAGGCGACGGCGGGGACGAGCTCGCCGGGAAGGTCGCAGCCGCGCTGGAGTCGCCGTCGAATTTCCACCATCTGTACCCGCTGGAGATGTCCGTGGAGGACAAGATCCGAACCATCGTCCAGGAAATTTATGGTGCCGACGGCGTCGAGTTCTCCGTGCCTGCGCTCAAGAGGCTTGCGGACATCGAGAAGAACGGGTGGAGCGGGCTGCCCGTCTGCATGGCCAAGACCCAGTACTCGTTTACCGACGATGCCTCGCAGCTGGGCGCGCCCAAGGGTTTCCGCGTGCATGTCCGGGAACTGATTCCCAAGACCGGCGCGGGCTTCATCGTGGCGCTGACCGGAGCCGTCATGACCATGCCGGGCCTGCCCAAGGAGCCTGCGGCCATGCGGATGGACGTTGGCCCTGACGGCAACCCCACCGGCCTCTTCTGACCCTCTCTCACCAAACCACCCCCATTTTCGATCCCTCTCCCACCAAACCGCCCCCACTTCCGATCCCTCTCCCACCAAACCGCCCCCACTTCCGATCCCTCTTCCACCAAACCGCCCCCAGTTCCGATCCCTCTTCCCCCAAACCGCGGTGAGAGAGCGTCGACCGGGAAGGGCGGCTCGGTGAGAGAGCGTCGGCCAGGAGGGGAGGTTTGGTGAGAGAGCGTCGGCCGGGAAGGGCGGCTCGGTGAGAGAGCGTCGGTTGGGAAGGGCGGCGCGGTGAGAGAGGGTGCAACAGGACGGCCCTCCCGGCGGTACACCGGGAGGGCCGTTCTCGCGAGCGTTGCTGGTTCTTAGCGCTCGATATCGCCGCGGATGAAGGCCTCAACCTTCTCGCGGGCAATGTCATCGTTGAACTGCTCCGGCGGGGACTTCATGAAGTAGCTCGAAGCCGAGAGCAGCGGGCCGCCGATGCCGCGGTCCAGGCCGATCTTTGCGGCGCGGATGGCGTCAATGATGACGCCGGCGGAGTTCGGGGAGTCCCAGACCTCCAGCTTGTACTCGAGCGACACGGGAGCGTCGCCGAAGTTGCGGCCCTCAAGGCGGACGAAGGCCCACTTGCGGTCATCGAGCCAGGCAACGTAGTCCGACGGGCCAATGTGGACGTCGTCTGCGTGGAGCTCGGCCTCGACGTTGGAGGTCACGGCCTGCGTCTTGGAGATCTTCTTCGATTCCAGTCGGTCGCGCTCAAGCATGTTCTTGAAGTCCATGTTGCCGCCAACGTTGAGCTGGTACGTGCGGTCCAGGGTGACGCCGCGGTCTTCGAAGAGCTTGGCCATGACGCGGTGCGTGATGGTTGCACCGATCTGGCTCTTGATGTCGTCGCCAACAATCGGCAGGCCGGCAGCGGTGAACTTGTCGGCCCATTCCTTGGTACCGGCAATGAACACCGGCAGGGCGTTGACGAAGGCCACGCCGGCGTCGATCGCGCACTGGGCGTAGAACTTGGCTGCCTGGTCCGAACCGACGGGCAGGTAGCAAACCATGACATCGGCTTTGGCTTCGCGCAGGGCGGCGACGACGTCGACGGCTTCTTCGGGAGCCTCAACGATGGTCTCGCGGTAGTAGCGGCCCAGGCCATCCAGGGTGTGGCCGCGCTGGACCTTCACGCCGGTGGCGGGAACGTCGGCGATCTTGATGGTGTTGTTCTCGCTGGCGCCGATGGCGTCCGCGAGGTCCAACCCGACCTTCTTGCTGTCCACATCGAAAGCCGCAACGAACTCAACATCGTTGACGTGGTACGGGCCGAACTCAACGTGCATCAGACCCGGGATCGTGGACTTCGGGTCAGCATCGCGGTAGTACTCGACACCTTGGACCAACGACGCGGCGCAGTTACCTACGCCGACAATGGCAACACGAATCGGATGTGAAGACACGGAACTCCTTTGGAAAAAACCTCAGGTGCCATGCGCTGCTCCGCTGAGCCCGGAGAGCGGCTGATTGGCACGGCGCCATTCGGCGCATACTTTTGCATTCTAACCAACAGGAGAGGGGCCGCCGTTATTCCCGGCAGGCCCCTCTCCCAATGTGTCAGTTGCTTGAGGCTATTTTTGTGCCCAGCGGTTGATGTCCGATTCGACGGCGAATTCGTCGATCGCGGTCAGCTCCTCTTCCGTGAAGTCCAGCCTGTTGAGGGCGCCCAAGGTGTCTTCGAGCTGGGCGACGCTGGATGCCCCCACCAGCGCGGACGTCACCGGCGAGCCCTTGGGCTGGTCGCGAAGGATCCAGGCAATCGCCATCTGCGCGAGGGACTGGCCGCGTCCTTCGGCGATCGCGTTCAAGCCGCGCACCCGGTTCAGCCTGTCTTCCGTCAAGGATGCTTCGGACAGGAAGCGCTCCTTAGCCGCACGGGAGTCGGCCGGGACGCCGTTGAGGTAGCGGTTGGTCAGCATGCCCTGGGCAAGCGGGGAGAAGGCAATGGAGCCTGCGCCCACCTGGTCCAGGGCTTCGTAAAGGTTGGGCGAGCCATCTTCGGTCCAGCGGTTCAGCATGGAGTAGCTGGGCTGGTGGATGAGCAAGGGGGTGCCGAGATCCTTCAGGATCCGGGCCGCTTCCAGGGTCTGCTCCGGGGTGTAGGAGGAGATACCGGCGTACAGGGCCTTGCCTGAGCGGACAGCATGGTCCAGTGCGCCCATGGTTTCTTCCAGCGGCGTCTCGGGGTCCGGACGGTGGCTGTAGAAGATATCCACATACTCCAGCCCCATGCGCTGCAGCGACTGGTCCAGGCTGGAAATGAGGTACTTGCGGGACCCCCACTCACCGTAAGGGCCAGGCCACATGTAGTAGCCGGCCTTGGTGGAGATGACCAGTTCGTCACGGTACGGCTTGAAGTCGTCCTTCAGGTGTCGGCCGAAGTTCGTTTCGGCGGACCCGTCCGGCGGCCCGTAATTGTTGGCGAGGTCGAAGTGGTTGACGCCCAAATCGAACGCCCGGCGCAGGATGGCGCGCTGTTCGTCGAACCGCTTGTCGTCACCGAAGTTGTGCCAAAGGCCCAGCGAGATGGCAGGGAGCTTCAGGCCACTGCGTCCGACGCGGCGGTAGGGCATGGTTTCGTAGCGGTTTTCCGCAGCCGAATAAGTCATACGTACCATCCTGCCATCGCGCCGTAAGAGGTGACGGCGCCGTCCGCAATGTGGGCGCCGTCACCTCTCTTCGGTCCGCCTAGCTGACGCGAACGACGGCGGCGCTCTCACCGGGGAGGGTGAGCTTGCCTTCGTTCAGGGCTGCTTCGTGGTCGGTGGACAGGAGCAAGGATCCTTCCACCGGGGTTTCCAGGGCCTCTGCGCCAAAGTTGCAGACCACCCTTACCGCACTGCGCGAAAACTGCAGCCAGTGCTCGTCCTCGTCGTACTCCACGGCTGTCTCGGCGAATCCACCGTCCACCAGTTCCGGGTTTTCGCGGCGCAACTGTGCCAAATCCCGGTAGAGCCCCAGCAGCCGCGCATGCCTTCCTTCCCCCGCCTCCTCCCACTTCAGTTTGGAGCGCAGGAAGGTCTCCGGATCCTGCGGATCGGGGACCACCGCGGGATCCCAGCCCATGCGTTCGAATTCCTTGATCCGCCCTTCCGCCGTGGCCTTCCCCAAGTCCGGCTCCGGGTGGGACGTGAAGAACTGCCAGGGTGTGGAGGCAGCGAATTCCTCGCCCATGAAAAGCATGGGCGTGAACGGCGAGGTCATGGTGAGGACGGCACCGATGGCCAGCTTTCCCTCGGACAACGTCGCAGTGAGCCGGTCCCCGATGGCCCGGTTCCCGATCTGGTCATGGTTCTGCAGGCAGACCACCAACGCGGACGGGTGCGCCAGGTCATGCCGGATGGGCCGGCCGTGATGGCGTCCACGGAAGCTGGAATAGCTTCCGTCGTGCAGGAAGCCGTGCTCAAGTACCTTGGCCAGGACGGCGAGGGAGTCGAAATCTCCGTAGTACCCGGTGGTTTCTCCGCTCAGGTTCACGTGGAGCGCGTGGTGGAAGTCATCGCTCCACTGCCCCTCCAGGCCGTAACCGTTGTCCTTCCGGGGATAGATGAGCCGCGGGTTGTTCAGGTCCGATTCCGCGATCAGCGTCCGGGGGATGCCGGTCTCGGCTTCGATACTGTCACCGAGCGCGCCGAAGTCTTCCAGGATGTGCACGGCACGCTCGTCGCGAAGTGCGTGGACGGCGTCCAAGCGCAGCCCATCAACGTGGTAGTCGCGCAGCCACATGGCTGCGTTCTCCAGGATGTACCGGCGGACCTCATCGGAATCCGGGCCGTCAAGGTTAACGGAGTCGCCCCAAGTGTTTCCCTCTCCGGACTTCAGGTACGGCCCGAATTCAGGGAGGTAGTTGCCGCTCGGTCCGAGGTGGTTGTACACCACGTCCTGGATCACGCCAAGCCCGGCCTGGTGGGCTGCATCAACAAACTCCTGGTAGGCGGCAGGGCCACCGTAGGCCTCCTGGACGGCGTACCAAAGCACGCCGTCGTAGCCCCAGTTGTGGACGCCGTTGAAGGCATTCACTGGCAGGAGTTCAATGAAATCGACGCCCAGCTCCACCAGGTAATCCAGTTTCCCGGCAGCAGCTTCCAGCGTCCCCTCGGGAGTGAAGGTGCCCAGGTGCAACTCGTAGATGAGTGCACCCTTGAGCCCACGGCCTTTCCACGCCTGGTCTTTCCACTCGTGGACAGCGGCGTCGAACGTCGCGGACAATCCGTGGACGCCGTCGGGCTGCCGCCGGGACCGCGGATCCGGGAACGGACCTTCGCCATCCACTTTGTAGCCGTATCTCGCGCCGTCACCGGCCGCGACGCCAGCCGGGGCGCGCCACCAACCCCGTGCTCCGGCGTCGTTGTTTTGCTCCATGGGGTACTCGCGGCCATCCGCAAGCAGCGTCACCGAAGCGGCGTTCGGCGCCCAGACATCAAAAAGTCCTTCTCCAGCGTGCTCCAACATCATGCTCCCTGTGTTTGTAAAAGCGTGCGTTGTCTGTGTTCGTCGGATCGTCAGTCGACGGGGACCAAGAGGGCCACCGGGTACTGTTCCAGGAGGGTGCCGAGCTTCAACGGTCCTGCGGGGTAGGCAGTCCCGGTCAGTTCGTCGCGGCTGTCCACCGGAACGTCGATGGCCGTATCCCGCCAGCCGCCGTCCCTTGCCAAGCGCTTGGGCAGGCGGGTAGCCACGGTCAAGGCCCCGGGTCCCTCAGGTCCGCGGTCAAACGCAACCACGTGTCCGGCCGCTTCTCCAGTGGCCTGGACAGGACGGTAGCCGCCAAACAGCTCCGGGTGATCACGGCGCAGGCGAAGAGCGCGGGAAACCACCAACAGCTTGGCCTCTTCTTCGGTGTACTCCGGCCTGGCACCGGAATCGAGTTCCGCCAAGGCCGCGATCCGGGCGTCGAAATCCACGGGCCGCCGGTTATCCGGGTCGGTCAGCGAACCGTCCCGGAACTCGGTGCCTTGGTAGACATCCGGGACCCCGGGGATGGTCAGCTGGATGAGCTTGGCGGACAGCGAGTTGGAGGTTCCGTAGGGCTCCAGTTCGGCGACGAAGTTGTCCAGCGCGGCTTCCACCTCGGGATCGTCAAAGACGGAGTCGACGGCGGCAGCCACGTGGCGTTCGAAGTCCAGGTCCGGATCGGTCCAGTTGGTGGAATTGCCCGCCTCGCGTGCTGCCTTAAGCGCGTAGGACTGCAGCCGGCTGCGGTCGGCGGGCCATGCCCCGGCAATCGCCTGCCACACCAGAGCGGCCAGCGGACCGTCCGGGATGGTGACCCGCTCCTGCACGGTTCCCAGGAAGAGCTCCCATTCCGGCACCGACTCCGAGATGACGGAGATGCGGGCACGGGCATCCTCGCTGCGTTTGGTGTCGTGGGTGCTGAGCGTGGTCATGGACAGTGGAAGCTCCGCCTGGCGACGGGCCATGCGTTCGTGGAACACCTCGGTGGAAATGGCAAATTCCGTGGGATCGCCGCCCACTTCCGTCAACGTCCCCAAACGGGTGTACCTGAAGAACGCGGTGTCCTCCACGCCCTTGGCCATCACCATGCCCGAGGTCTGCTGGAACCTTCGGGCCAGTTCTCCTGAGGTATCCAGGAGAAGGGGCAGCAAAGCATCGAGGACACCCTTGAGCTCCGGGCGGTGCCGTGCCGCGTGCTCCACGGATTCCTCCAGGACCTCTTGGCTGTACGGAAGGTAGGTCCGGTAGATCGGGAACCAGCAGATGACCTCGGCCAAGGCATCGGCCACTTCAAGGCGGGGCAATGCAGGCGTCTCTGGAACGAGCCGGGACAAACGGAGGATCTCCGAGCGGAGGATGCCATCGGCAATACGTCGTTTGGTTCCGTGGATCATGGCCTGATAGTCGGCCGGTTCCGGCTCGGCGCGCAGCCTCGCATCGAGATCGTCCATGAATGGCTCTGCCGCGGGGTCGACGAAAAGGCGGTCAACGTCTGCGAGCGCGTCGTAGCCCGTAGTGCCTTCGCACTGGAAGGTTTCCGGGAGCTTCTCCCCGGGTTCCAGGATCTTCTCCACCAGCAGGTAGGCGCCGCCGCTTGCCTCACGCAGCCTGGCCAGGTACCCCTCGGGATCGGCGAGGCCGTCCGGGTGGTCAATCCTGAGGCCATCGACCAGGCCCTCGCGGAACCAGCGCACAATCTCCTGGTGAGATTCGTCGAAGACCCAGGGAACCTCAACGCGGACGCCTGCCAGGGTATTGACCGCGAAGAAACGCCGGTAGTTCAGCTCGGCATCCGCCCGCCTCCAGCCCACGAGTTCGTAGTGCTGCCGGGCGTGCACTTCGCGGGGATCGTCGCCCGCGCTGTACGTTCCATCCGCCAGCGGGAAGCGGTGATCGTAGTAGTGCAGCTCGCCGCCCGCCACGGTCAGCTGGTCAAGATCGTCATCGCTGCCCAGGACCGGGACGCGGATCTTTCCTCCGCCGAAGTCCCAGTCCACGTCGAATGCTTCGGCGTACTTGGAGGAACGCCCCTCCTTAAGGAGGCTCCACCACCAGGCGTTCTGCCCGGGGGTGGCTACGCCCATGTGGTTGGGAACAATATCCGCCAGGACCCCGAGGCCCTGCTCGTGCGCGGCCTTGGACAAAGCCGCCAGGCCCTCTTCGCCTCCGCGGGAGGGATCCACAGACGATGGATCGGTGACATCGTAACCGTGGTCCGAGCCTTCCTCGGCGGTCAGGATTGGCGAGAGGTAGACCCAGTCGACGCCCAGCTGATGAAGATACTCTGTGAGCCCGGCGGCATCCTGCAGGGTGAACCCGGGCCGGATCTGGAGCCTGTAGGTGGAGACGGGGGTCTTCACGCCTTCTCCTCCTTGGCTTCTGCGTCGTCGGGAATGGCGTCGGCGGCCTCATCACCGGTAGCCCCGGCATCGTCGTCCTTGTATTCCAAGGGCAGCGACGTCACAGCCGGCGCCGTCATGGAGGCCGTCTCCGGCGTGCTGGTGTGGGTCAGGGCAGCCAGCGATGCAGCGACGGAGTGATCCGGCTCGATCTCCGGAGCCGTGTGGGCCCGCAGCACTACGAGCGACTTGCCGGCGACCATGAGGATCTGGTCCGCCTTGACCACGCCGGCATCGGCGCCTTCACCTCCGGTATCGATCATGACGTCCCACGCCGGGGCGTACTCGTCCGAAGGAATGCGGAAGCCCACTTCCTCCTGGTCCGCATTGAAGTAAAGCAGGAAGTTCACGTCCGTGATCCGGCGGCCCTGGTGGTCCCGGCCGCGGATGCCGTCCCCGTTGAGGAACACGCCAACGGAGCGTCCCAGGGCGGTGTCCCAGTCCTCGGGCGTCATGGTGCTGGCATCGGCGTCGAGCCACACGATGTCCGGAAGACGCTCGCCCTCGCCACGGACCGCTGGCCTGCCATCGAAGAAGCGGCTACGGCGCAGGCTGGGGTGCTTGGCGCGAAGCGCGCTCACTGCCGCCGTGAACTCGATCAGTGGCTGGTCCACGTTCTCCCAGTTGATCCACGTGATTTCGGAGTCCTGGCAGTACCCGTTGTTGTTGCCCTGTTGCGTCCGGCCCAGCTCATCACCGTGCAGGAGCATGGGCACGCCTTGGGACAGGAAGAGCGAGGCGATGAAGTTGCGCTGTTGGCGTGCGCGCAGGCCCATGACCGTGGGATCGTCCGTGGGTCCTTCCACGCCGCAGTTCCACGAGCGGTTGTGGGATTCGCCGTCGTTGTTGTCCTCGCCGTTGGCCTCGTTGTGTTTCTCGTTGTAGGACACCAGGTCCGCCAAGGTGAAGCCGTCGTGGGCCGTGACGAAGTTGATGGAGGCCACGGGCCGGCGGCCGGAGTGCTCGTAGAGGTCCGCGGATCCCGTGAGGCGGGAAGCAAATTCGCCCAGAGTGGAGGGTTCTCCGCGCCAAAAATCCCGGACGGTGTCCCGGTACTTGCCGTTCCATTCCGTCCATTGCGGCGGGAAGTTGCCCACCTGGTAGCCGCCGGGGCCAACGTCCC
Organism: Paenarthrobacter sp. NPDC089988; assembly: GCF_044748465.1. Classification (NCBI taxonomy): domain Bacteria; kingdom Bacillati; phylum Actinomycetota; class Actinomycetes; order Micrococcales; family Micrococcaceae; genus Paenarthrobacter; species Paenarthrobacter sp. NPDC089988. The sequence continues at coordinate 128,094 of NZ_JBIVGD010000002.1, read as the reverse complement.
ACGGCTCGGCGATCAGTTTCACCTGCGAGACCACCGGGTCCTGCTGGATGAGTTCGAAGAAGCTGGAGAGCTTGTCCACGTCATAGAACTCGCGGGCCAGGGTGGACGCGAGGTCGAAGCGGAAGCCGTCAACGTGCATCTCGGTAACCCAGTACCGGAGCGAGTCCATCAGGAGCTGCAGGGAGTGCGGGCTGCGAACGTTCAGGGAGTTACCCGTTCCGGTGTAGTCCATGTAGTACTTCTGGTCGTCTTCCACCAGGCGGTAGTAGGCCGAGTTATCGATGCCCTTGAAGGACAGCGTGGGACCCAGGTGGTTGCCTTCCGCGGTGTGGTTGTACACGACGTCCAGGATCACTTCGATACCGGCGTTGTGCAGGGAGCGGACCATCGCCTTGAAGTCCTGCACCTGCTGGCCGGTGTCGCCCTTGGAACTGTAGCTGTTGTGCGGGGCGAAAAAGCCGATGGTGTTGTAGCCCCAGTAGTTGTTCAGGCCCTTGTCCTGAAGGATGCCGTCATTCACGAATTGATGTACGGGCATGAGCTCGATCGCCGTGATGCCCAGCTTCTGCAGGTGGGAAATCACGGCGGGATGCGCGACGCCGGCATAGGTACCGCGCTGCTCTTCGGGAATCTCGGGGTGCAACTGGGTGAGGCCTTTGACGTGGGCCTCATAAATCACGGACTTGTGGTACGGAATCCGCAGGAGCTTATCGCCGTCCCAATCGAAGAACGGGTTGATGACGACGCCAAGCATCATGTGCGGCGCGGAGTCCTCATCGTTGCGGGATTCCGGGTCTCCCAGGTTGTAGGCGAAGAGGGACGGGTCCCAGTCGATTTGCCGGTGGATTGCCTTCGCGTACGGGTCCAGCAGCAGCTTGTTGGCGTTGAAGCGCTGGCCCGAGTCCGGGTCGTAGGGACCGTGCACGCGATAGCCATATTTCTGTCCGGGCTGCACCTGCGGCAGGTAGCAGTGCCAGACGTAGCCGTCCACTTCCTTGAGTTCAACGCGGACTTCGCCGCCGTCGTCGTCGAAGAGGCACAGCTCTACCTTCTCTGCCTTTTCGCTGAACAGCGCAAAGTTTGTGCCGGTACCGTCAAAGGTGGCACCGAGCGGATAAGCCGATCCAGGCCAGACTTCCATGCGTTCTCCTCTGGGTGATGCGAACAACTGCTGCAAGCCTACTCATGCCCCATGACACGGACAGTAACCTTACGGTCCGGTCCGGTCGCATTCCGCGTACAGCGAACCAAGGACGCGGGGTACCGCGTTCATGATCGCCGAGGCAGTAATGGGTCCTCCATCGAATTCCCGTGACGCGGCCGAGCCTGCGCGGCCATGGACGCTCGCCGCCACGGCAGCCACGGCAGCCCACCGATCGTCCCGTTCAAGTCCAAGGGTGGCGTAAGCGCCGTCGTCGTCCATCAGGGGCCCGATGGACTGCGCCACCAGGGCGCCAAGAATGCCTCCCAGGACGTCGCCGCTCCCTGCGGTTGCCATCCATGGCGTGCCCTCGGACTGGCTGAAGACAATGCCCGACGGCGACGCCACCAGTGTAGTGGCACCCTTCAGGAACACTGTGGCACCGGTGAGTTCGGCGGCCTGGCGTACAAAGTGCAGTGGACGTGCTTCCACGTCCTCGCGGGTGACGGCCACTTCGCCGGTGGCAGGCAGCGCGCCAAAGAGCGTGGCCAGTTCGCCGGCATGAGGTGTCAGGATCCAGTTTGCGGGGCACTTTTCCGGCAGCAGGGACAGCGCCCCGGCATCGACGATCACCGGCGCTCCAGCCCCAAGCGCCGCCTTCATCGCGGTCTTGACGCGGTCCTGCTGCTCCCCTCCGTCTACGCCTGGCCCTACGAGCCAGGCCTGGACCCGCCCCGGTTCCCCGGATTCCCACAACGCTTCGGGAGTCCTGGACAGGACGTGCCGGGCCGCGGCTTCGGGACCCAGGTACCTGACCATGCCCACCCCTGACAAGGCTGCAGCGTGGACGCACAACGCGGCGGCCCCGACGTACCGGGAAGAGCCCGCCACCACGCCCAGGACGCCTCGCGTGTACTTCTGCGAACGTCGTTCCGGTTTGGGAAGCACGTGTGCAAGATCGTATCCCGCCAAGCGGCGCACTTCGGGAGGAAGCAGCCGAAGCGGGGCCTCGATGCCGATCTCCACAACAACTACCCGTCCCGCGCAACCTTCGCCGGGATCGACCACGAGCCCCGCTTTGGTACCCCCGAAAGTGACAGTGACATCTGCCTCCAGGACCGGCCAGTGGACCTCGCCCGTGTTGGCGTCCAGCCCGCTGGGGACATCGCATGCTACGACGCAGGTGGGACCAAGTTCCTGGATCAGGGAGACCAACTCGGCCGCGGCTCCACGCAAGCCACCCCGGGCACCTGTCCCCAGGAGGGCGTCGATCAGCACGTCGGCACCGGCGCAGGAAACCGCGAGCTCCTCGGCGTTGTCTGCGTTCAGCCTGAGCACCCGGCCGCCCACCGCCTCAAAGGAGGCCAAGCCCTCGGCGTGGGCACCGTCCGAGGCGAGTACCGCCGTCGTACGCATTCCACGCCGCGCGAGCATGGCCGCGGCGAATAGGCCATCACCGCCGTTGTTGCCCTTGCCCACCATGACGGTGACGTTGGCTCCGGCCAGCCGGCGGCGTTTGCGTATCTCCCGGACAACTTCCTGTGCCAGCCCGTAAGCGGCCCGTTGCATGAGAACAGCGCCCCCACCGGAGTCCAGGAACGGTTTTTCCGCATCCCCGATCTGTTGTCCGGTGAAGGCGCTGATCATTATTCTCTTGTGCCCGTTCTAGCCCTCGGCAAGGACTGTCGCCGTAGCGATGCCCCCATCGTGACTGATGGACAAGTGCCAGCGCTTGACGCCTTTGCTCTCCGCGACCGCCAGGACCGTGCCTTTGACCTGCACGGTGGGACCGTTCTCGTCCAGGCCGATCCAGCAGTCCTGCCAGTTCATGCCGGCAGGAGCCCCCAGAACCTTGGCCACGGCTTCCTTCGCTGCGAAACGGGCAGCCAGGGATCGGGTGTTGAGTTGCCGCTCGGCAGGAACGAACAAGCGTTCCTTCAGGCCAGGGGTCCGTTCCAGCTGCCGACCGAACCGCTCGATGTCTACGACGTCTACGCCAATGCCAACAATCATGCGGTTATTCTACGGTCACGCTCTTGGCGAGGTTACGCGGCTGGTCCACGTCGTAGCCCTTGGCACCGGCCAGTTCTGCGGCGAAGATCTGCAGCGGAACCGTGGTGAGCAGCGGCATGAGGAGCGTGGGAGTCTCCGGAACGTAGAACACGTGCTCTGCGTAGTCCTTGACCGACTCGTCGCCTTCCTCGGCAATCACCAGGGTGCGGGCACCACGTGCGCGTACTTCCTGGATGTTGCTGACCACCTTGGAGTGCAGGGAGTCGCGGCCGCGCGGGGACGGAACCACCACGAAGACCGGCTGGCCGTCGTCGATCAGAGCGATCGGGCCGTGCTTCAGCTCGCCGGCGGCGAAGCCTTCAGCGTGGATGTAGGCGATTTCCTTGAGCTTCAAGGCACCCTCGAGGGCCACGGGGAAGCCAACATGGCGGCCCAGGAACAGCACGGACTTCTCGTCCTTCATGCTGCGTGCGAGTTCCCGCAACGGGCCGGCGGTGTCCAGGATCTGCTGGATCTTGGCAGGAATCTTGCCGAGGTCCGCCAGGACATCCTTGATCTGGCCGCTGAAGATGTTGCCGCGCAACTGTGCCAGGTACAGACCCAGCAGGTAAGCAGCGGTGATCTGCGCCAGGAAGGCCTTGGTGGAGGCGACGGCGATTTCCGGACCGGCGTGCGTGTACAGCACGGCGTCGGATTCACGCGGAATGGTGGAGCCGTTGGTGTTGCAGATGGAGATGGTCTTGGCGCCCTGTTCGCGGGCATAGCGGACGGCCATGAGGGTGTCCATGGTTTCGCCGGACTGGCTGATGGAAACCACCAGCGTGTTGGCGTCCACGATCGGATCGCGGTAGCGGAACTCGTGGGCGAGCTCCACTTCGGTGGGGATGCGGCACCAGTTCTCGATCGCGTACTTGGCTACGAGGCCGGCGTAGGCTGCGGTACCGCAGGCCAGGACGATGATCTTGTTGACCTGCTTGAGCAGCTCCGGGTCGATGCGGAGTTCATCCAGGGTCAGCTGGCCGTTGAGGTCCGAACGGCCCAAGAGGGTCTGGGCCACGGCGTCGGGCTGGTCGTGGATTTCCTTCTCCATGAAGGAGTTGAAGCCGCCCTTTTCGGCGGAAGCCGGATCCCAGTCGACGTGGTATTCCTTGCCCTCTGCGGGAGCGCCGAAGAAGTCGGTGATCTCCACGGAATCCGCGGTGATGGTGACGATCTGGTCCTGGCCCAGCTCAACCGCACGGCGGGTGTAGTCGATGAAACCGGAGACATCGGAGCCCAGGAAGTTCTCGCCCTCGCCAAGGCCCACAACGAGCGGTGAGTTGCGGCGGGCAGCGACAACCACGTCAGGCTGGTCGGCGTGGACGGCCAGGAGCGTGAAGGCTCCTTCGAGGCGCTGGCAGGCCAGGCGCATCGCCTGGGTGAGGTTGCCGGCGTCGCCGTTGAGCTCGTTGCGGAAGATGTCGCCCAGGAGGGCGGCCGCAACCTCGGTGTCGGTTTCGGACAGGAAGGTGACGCCCTTGGCCAGCAGTTCCTGCTTAAGCTCCGCGAAGTTTTCGATGATCCCGTTGTGGATCAACGCGAGGCGCCCGCCGTCGGAAAGGTGCGGGTGGGCGTTGCCATCGGTGGGTCCACCGTGCGTGGCCCAACGGGTGTGGCCAATGCCGGTCAGGGATTCCGGGACCGGGTTTGCTTCAAGTTCGCTGACCAGATTGCTCAGCTTTCCGGACTTCTTCCGGGACGAGATGGTCCCGTCAGCCACTACTGCGACGCCGGCGGAGTCGTAGCCGCGGTACTCAAGACGACGCAGCCCCTCCACAACGACGTCAAGGGCGCTGTGTCCAGCTGCCTTACGAGACGAATTGCCAACATAGCCTACGATTCCACACATGGGTCCAAGCCTACCGGCTCAGTCAAACAACTGACGTGGGACATCCCCTCTCCAACCTCGCAGGTGCGGCGTCCATCACTGACAGTTCACTTTGCCGTCGTCGCCCATTTCCTGTTCCGCCGCGTGAAGGGCAGAATCGTGAGCGTGACTTTGCAACGCACCGAAGCAAACGGCGACGGCGCTTCTCCCTTTGTTGAGCTCGATCGACACACCTGGTCCCGGCTTGCGGCCCAGATGGAGCAGCCCCTTAACGAAGAGGACATTTTCCGCCTCCGCGGGCTCGGCGATCCCCTCGACATGAAGGAAGTCCGGGAGGTCTATCTCCCGCTTTCGCGCCTCCTGCACCTGTACGTCGAGGCCTCGCACCAGCTCCACGCCGCCACCACAACCTTCCTTGGCGAACAGACGCAACGTACCCCCTTTGTCATCGGCGTGGCAGGATCCGTGGCCGTGGGCAAATCAACCATCGCCCGCGTGCTCCGCGAAATGCTCCGCCGCTGGCCCGGCACGCCCAATGTGGAGCTCATTACCACCGACGGATTCCTGTATCCCCTGGCTGAGCTCAAACGCCGCCACCTACTGGAACGCAAGGGTTTCCCGGAGTCCTACGACCGCCGCGCCCTGTTGCGTTTTGTGTCGGAAGTCAAGGGCGGAGCGGAGGAAGTCCGGGCGCCGTGGTACTCGCACGTGACCTATGACATTGTGCCGGGACGGGAAGTAGTGGTTCGCCGGCCCGACGTGCTGATTGTGGAAGGCCTCAACGTCCTGGCCCCCGCCAGGCCCCGCATCGATGGCAAGCAGGGACTGGCCCTGAGCGACTTCTTCGACTTCTCCATCTACGTGGACGCCAAGACCTCCTACATTGAAGAGTGGTACGTAGACCGGTTCCGCAAGCTGCGTTCCACGGCCTTCGCCCAGCCGGAATCCTACTTCCACCGCTACGCCACCCTCTCCGACGACGACGCCGAATCCACGGCACGCGGCATTTGGAAGCGCATCAACGAGCCCAACCTCGAGGAGAACGTGTTGCCCACCCGGGGACGCGCACAGTTGGTCCTGACCAAGGATGCGGACCACTCCATCCGGCGCATGCTCCTGCGGAAGGTCTGATCCGTTGACTCATCCCGAGCCCAGCCGACGTGCATTCGCAGGCCTTCTCACCGCAGGGGCAGGCATGCTTGCCCTGGCCGCCTGCACCCCGGAAAGCACAGCCCCCTCCCCTGCCGCTGCGGACGCTCCCACAGCTTCGCCCAGCGCCACCCCCACTGCCACGCCCAGCGTGACCCCGGCAGCGGCCGCCACCACCGCCCCACCCAGCCCATCGCCGTCGAGCACGGCAACCATGCAGTTCTCACTCACCGACCCCACCAGCCCCTGGGTTGTGGTCAACAAGCACAGGCCGCTCAACCCGCAGAACTACGTGCCGGCCGACTTGGTGCAGCCGAAGATCCGCCTCGCCGTCAGCGGCGAGGCCACTCTGCTGAACAGTACGACGGCGGCTGCCGCAGAAAAGATGTTCGGCGCAGCTGCGGCCGAAGGCGTTATCATGGCGCTGGCTTCGGGTTATCGCTCCTACTCCACGCAGATCACCACGTACAACGGATACGTCGCCAGCAGCGGGCAGGCGGTCGCGGACCGGGCCTCCGCCCGCCCGGGCTACTCGGAGCACCAGACCGGTTGGTCATTCGACGTGGCTGACGGTGGCGGCGCGTGCAGCTTCCAACCGTGCTTCGCTGACCAGCCCGCAGCTGTCTGGGCCAAGGCCAACGCCAATAAGTTCGGCTTCGTGGTCCGATACCCGTGGATGTTCCATGAGATCACCGGCTACTACTACGAGTCGTGGCACCTGCGGTACATCGGCGTCGAGGCAGCTACGGCCATGGCAACCAAGGGCATTGCCACTCTCGAAGAGTACTTCGGGCTGGAGGCCGCGCCGGATTACCTGGCCTAGCCTGCACGCGAAAGGCGGCCCGCTCCAAACCGGAGCGGGCCGCCTTTGGCGTAGTACGGAGTCCTAGACAGCGACGTCGCTGGTGACGCTCAAGCGTTCCTTCACGACGGCAGCGAGGCTCTTGCAGATACGCTCAGCAGTTTCCATGTCAGCGGCCTCCACCATGACACGGACCAAAGCCTCAGTGCCGGACGGGCGCAACAGGACGCGGCCGGTCTCGCCGAGTTCCTCTTCCGCGGCAACCACGGCAGCAGCTACGCCTTCGTCGGAAGCTGCGCGGGCCTTGTCCACTCCCTTGACGTTGATCATGAGCTGCGGAAGCTTGGTCATCGCGGTGGCCAGGTCCCTAAGGCTGCGGCCGGTGAGGGCTACCTGGGCCGCGAGCTGCAGGCCGGTGAGCACGCCGTCGCCCGTGGTGGCGTAGTCGGAGAAGATCACGTGTCCGGACTGTTCGCCGCCGAGGTTGTAGCCGCCGTCGCGCATTTCTTCCAGGACGTAACGGTCGCCAACGGCGGTTTCACGGATGGTGATTCCGGCGTCGCGGAGCGCGAGCTTGAGCCCGAGGTTGCTCATGACGGTTGCCACCAGGACGTTGTCCTTGAGCTTGCCCGCCTTGTCCAAGGCCAACGCCAGGATCGCCATGATCTGGTCGCCGTCCACCTCGTTGCCTTCGTGGTCCACGGCAAGGCAGCGGTCGGCATCGCCGTCGTGGGCGATCCCGAGGTCCGCGCCGTATTTGACGACGGCTTCCTTCAGCGGGCCAAGGTGCGTGGAGCCAACGCCATCGTTGATGTTGAGGCCGTCCGGCTCGGCACCGATCACCACAACCTCGGCGCCGGCGTCCTTGAAGACCTGCGGTGAGCAGCCGCTCGCAGCACCGTGCGCGCAGTCCAGGACAACCTTCAAACCGTCGAGTCGCTTGGGGATGGTACCGAGCAGGTGGACGATGTAGCGGTCCTCGGCGTCCGAGAAGCGCTGGATGCGCCCCACGTCGCCGCCTACCGGGCGCTGCGGTTCCTTGCCCAGCTGCGCTTCGATGGCGTCCTCGACGTCGTCCGGCAGCTTTTGGCCGCCGCGGGCGAAGAACTTAATGCCGTTGTCCGGGGCCGGGTTGTGGGAAGCCGAGAGCATGACGCCGAAATCGGCGTCGAGGTCGGCTACCAGGTACGCCGCAGCCGGAGTGGGGAGAACACCGGCGTCGAAGACGTCCACACCGGAGCTGGAGAGCCCGGCTTCCACGGCGGCGGCGAGGAATTCGCCGCTGGCCCTCGGGTCCCGTGCGACCACGGCACGGGGCCGTTTGCCGTCGGTTGTGCGGTCATGGCCGAGTACGACGGCGGCGGCCTGGGCGAGCTGCATCGCCAGCTCGGCGGTGAGCAATCCGTTCGCGAGACCGCGCACGCCATCTGTTCCAAATAATCTAGACATCGGCTCAAGTTTAGACGACGACGGCACAGCGGCCCGCCACGGCACGTTCCGGAGCGTCACAACCGGTGGTTTAAAGGCGGAAGCCCGCCCCACCGGAGTGGAACGGGCTTCCTGCGAAGCGCGGTTTAGCGCTTGGAGTACTGCTGAGCCTTACGTGCCTTCTTGAGACCGGCCTTCTTACGCTCGATGACGCGGGCGTCACGAGTAAGGAAGCCAGCCTTCTTCAGGGTGGGGCGGTTGTTCTCGACGTCGATCTCGTTCAGCGAACGGGCGATGCCGAGACGCAGTGCGCCAGCCTGGCCGGAGGGGCCACCGCCGTGGATACGGGCGATGACGTCGTAGGCGCCTTCGAGGTCAAGAACACGGAACGGTTCGTTGACATCCTGCTGGTGCAGCTTGTTCGGGAAGTAGTTGGCCAGCTCGCGGCCGTTGATGATCCACTTGCCGGAGCCCGGTACAACGCGAACGCGTGCAACGGCTTCCTTGCGGCGGCCAACAGCTGCGCCGGCAACGGTCAGTGCCGGGCGCTCCTTCTTGGGCGCGTCCTCGGCGGGTGCGCTTTCAGAGGTGTAGCTGGTGAGGTTTTCCTCGGCCTCGACGGCCTCGGCGGTCAGTTCTTCGTTCTGAGCCACGGTTCTCCTTGGAATAAAAGTTAGTTGGTGGCCAGGACTACTGGGCGACCTGGGTGATTTCGAAAGTCTTCGGCTGCTGTGCAGCGTGCGGGTGCTCGGAGCCTGCGTAGACCTTGAGCTTGCCCAGCTGCTGAGCAGCGAGGGAGTTCTTGGGGAGCATGCCCTTGATGGCCTTCTCAACAGCGCGAACCGGGTTCTTCTCCAGCAGTTCGGCGTAGTTGACGGAGGTCAGGCCGCCCGGGTAACCGGAGTGGCGGTATGCGCGCTTCTGCTCCAGCTTGGCACCGGTAAGGGCGACCTTTTCAGCGTTGATGATGATGACGAAGTCGCCCATGTCCATGTGGGACGCATAGGTCGGCTTGTGCTTTCCGCGCAGCAGTGTTGCGGTCTGGCTGGCAAGACGACCAAGGACAACATCGGTGGCGTCAATGACGTGCCACTGGCGGTTGATATCGCCGGGCTTCGGGGTGTACGTACGCACGGTTTGGCCTCGTTCTTGTTCTGGCGTTCATGTTTCAGGGCACGCAATAAGACGTGCACCTACTATGTATGCGCTACCGGAGCAGAGGTGAGGGCTCTATAGACCAGTCATCCAGAGGTCTCGATATGCCACCTGGGTTACTGACCCTGCAACTGGATCCCCTGGCGGGCATGTGTCATCGAGATAGGACACGCACAACGACTATAAACAATACCTTCAACGGTATGTCCGGGTCAAAATGGGGTGACCGCGCCGTGGGGCGACTGTGTTAATGAGCGCTGCGTTGATGAGGGAGAGCACATGACCGACGGACTTGCCCTTCCGCTCCTGCTTGCCCTGGCCGGCCTGCTGCTGAGTCCAATCACCGAGCTCGTGGTTTTGAGGTGGCTGCCGCGGCTCGGCGGACTCCCCTCCCCGCGGGTGCGGATCACGACGGCGGCACTCACCTCGTTGTTGTTCGGTCTACTCGCCTGGCGCTTTGGCTTTTCTTCTGAACTCCCGGCCTATCTATTATTGGCACTTCTGGGCGTTCAGCTTTCGCGCATTGATTTCGCACTTCATTTGCTCCCCAACGGGCTCGTATTGGCCCTTCTTGGTGGTGGTTTGCTGCTCCTTGGGGTGTCCTCATTGGTGGATCCCGAGTGGCCGGAGCTCCTCCGGGCACTCGCTGGAGGGGCAATCCTGTTCGCCGGCTACCTTATTTTGGGACTTATTTCGCCGCGGAGCCTTGGAATGGGCGATGTGAAGCTCGCAGCACCTTTGGGACTGTACTTGGGCTACTTGGGCTGGAGGCACTTACTCTACGGCGGACTACTGGGGTTCGTGATAGGTGGGGTGCTGACGGTGCTGATGTTACGCCTGAGATCCGCAGAAAAACCGGCGGAAACGGCCCACGGACCGGCCATGCTCGCCGCAGCGCTGGGCGTTGTGCTGTTCATGAACTGAACGGCTGAGTACCGTCCCCCGGACTGCGCGCCGATGACCCCAAACTCATAAGGGGCCTTAATTTTCCAAGTAGTCGCGTGCTGCTTTGGCGTCGAAAACTGAGTACCCGCCTCCACGGCATCGAGTACCCGGCAGCGGACCCTGGTAAAAAATTCGAGTACGCCTACGCATTGTTGAATCCATCCCAAACCAGCAATTCTTGTCATATCGAAATCCGAGCCGCTAAAGGCAAAACGGGGGTAGTTCGGAATTCGAAGCAAATTCCGATAATTTGCTGGACCTATGTTTCACAATTTCACACAAAAATTCTGGGAAGGATTTACCATGAACTCGCTTATGGTCAACATGATTGCTTTCGTCGCCGGCATCAAGGAACGCTTCACCTCCGAGAAGGGCGCCACCGCCGTTGAGTACGGCATCATGGTCGCTCTCATCGCAGTGGTCGTCATTACAGCCGTCGCCACCTTGGGTGGCTACATCAACACAGCGTTCGGCGCCATCAATGCCGAGCTGAAGCCCTAGCTGCGCCACAACGCTAAGGCTTTCAATACACATGCTGCCGGCTGTCCGCCCAATCTGGACAGCCGGCAGCGGTGTTTACGACGAGGAACCGGGACGTCTGGGCGCCCCGTAAACCTCCGCGCTGTTGAGGTACCAAAGGTGAGGAAGCAATCATGAAAACGCGATTAATCGGGGGCATCGCCGCGCTCGTCCTGGCTGTCATCGGGACTGTGCTGCTGGTGAACTATGTCTCCAACGCAGACCGGCGGGCACAGTCGTCCCTGGATCCCGTCGATGTTGTTGTCGTTGAAAGGCCGGTCCCGGCCGGCACCAGCGTCCAGGAACTCAGTTCCTACGTGCAGATCAAATCCGTGCCGAGTGCCGCGAAGGCAGCCGGCGCACTGACCGCACTCGACAAGGGCAGCGGACAGGTAACGTCCGTGGCCCTTGAGCCCGGTGAGCAGCTTCTGGGAAGCCGGCTCATCAATCCTGCTGAACGCATCATGGCGGGCGCTGTCCCCGTGCCCGAAGGTCTGCAGGAAGTAACCATCCTCCTGCCCCCTGAAAGCGTGGTGGGCGGAACCATCAGGGCAGGAGACCTCGTGGGCCTCTTCGTTACCCAAACGGACCCCACCAATGCCCAGGTCGCCAGCACTCAGCTGGTGTTCGACAAGGTCCTGGTCACAGCCATCCAGCAGGCACCGGCGACTACCGGCACTGCGCAGGAGGGCACGTCCGCCGTTCCAACCGGCTCGTCGTTTGTGACTCTTGCCAGGACCTCCACCGATGCCGCCAAGGTGATCCTGAGCGCCAAGGTCGGAAGCATCTGGCTGAGCAAGCAAACAGCAAACACCCCGGAGAGTCCCAAGACTCCCGTCAGCACCTCAGGGATCTTCCAATGAGCCGCTTCCTGGCCCTGACCACATCACCTGGGTTCGAACAGCGTCTGGCTCTCGCACTGTCAGCAGGGCATGAAGTGCAGGTTCTCAGCGGGCCAGCCGGGCACCTGTCTCCCGCCGAAGTATTGAATCGGAACCTCGGCGGGCCAATCGACGTCATGATCTTCGGCCCCGACGTCAGCATTGAGGATTGGTTCGCGCTGGCCTCGGCGATCGACGCGGAGCACCCGGAGATCGTCCTCCTCCTTGCAGCTGCGCCGAGCAGCGAGTTGACGTTGGCTGCCGTGCGCTCGGGCATCCGCGACATCATCGATCCGGATGCAGACGCACACGACCTCACCCAAGCGTTGGAGCGTGCTGCCACCACTGCTGCGGGCCGCCGTCAGGCATCCGTTGCCGACGCCCAGGACGAGCAACCGCGAGGCCGAGTCGTGTCCGTCATGTCCCCCAAGGGAGGAGTCGGTAAGACCACCGTGTCCACCAACCTCGCAGTGGGCCTCGCCCGAACAGTCCCCATGGGTGCCGTTATCGTGGACCTGGACCTTCAGTTCGGTGATGTCGGATCAGGGCTGGGACTCGAACCCGCGCACACCATCACCGATGCTGTCCGTGGATCGGCGGCCTCCGATTCGATGGTTCTTAAGGCGTTCCTGGCCCCGCACCCCAGCGGTGCGTACGCTCTGTGTGCTCCGCTTCGCCCGGCCGAAGCAGACCTGATCCAGCCTGCCCATGTGGCTGCCTTGGTGCACCAATTGTCGTTGGAGTTCCCCTTCGTCGTCCTGGACACGTCTCCGGGGCTCGGTGACGTGGTGCTGGCGGTGCTCGAACTGGCAACTGACGCTGTTTGGGTCTGTGGCATGGACATTCCGTCCATTCGTGGCCTCAACCAGGGTTTGGAGGTTCTGAGGCAACTGGACCTGATGCCGCCGTCGAGCACTGTTGTCTTGAACTTCGCGGACAAGCGGAGTGGGCTGACCGTCAAAGATGTGGAGGCCACCGTCGGCTTGCCCGTAGAGGTGGTGCTTCCTCACTCGCGGGCAGTCCCGTTCTCAACAAATGCCGGCGTGCCGATGCTTCAGAGCAGTCGCCGTGATCCCGTTGCCAAAGGCCTCGGCGCACTGGTGGCCAAGATCGCGACCGGCGGAGCGGCGTCCGGCGCAAGGAACTCGCGTCGAAGGGTGGCCGTGTCATGAGCATCATCGCCCGCTTGGAAGCAGCCACCGCCAGTAGCGGAGTTGCCATCCCGTCAGGTCCTCAGGCGACGTCTACAGACGCAGCAGCCGCGGCGCCCGCGGCCAAAGAACCGCGGCAGATGGAACAACTGGCACGCGCCACTGCCAAGCCCTCCACCGATGCACTGGCGGGGATCAAGAAGCGGGCAGCGGACGAACTGACCAGTCGATTGGGGAGCCGCATTACCGACAGCGGCCTTGACGAGGGCGACGTGCGCCGCATGGTCCGCGAAGCCCTTAGTGAGTTCATTGACGATGAACAGGTGCCGTTGACGCCGGAAGAACGCCGCCGGCTGATCCGCGAAATAGTAGACGAAGTCCTGGGACTGGGGCCACTGCAGAGACTCCTGGACGATCCACTCGTCACGGAGATCATGGTCAATGGCGCCAACAGCATCTATGTCGAACGGGCGGGAAGGCTTCATCCAACTGGGACGACGTTCAGCTCCGATTCCCATTTGCGACGCGTGATTGAGCGGATCGTGTCAAGGATCGGTCGACGAATCGACGAATCCTCGCCCTTGGTCGATGCCCGTTTGGAGGACGGCTCACGCGTCAACGCCGTCATCCCGCCCCTGGCAGTCGATGGCCCGTCCCTGACCATCCGCAAATTCTCGGCCGTGCCCCTGACTGTGGAGGACTTGATCAAATTCGACTCCATGTCCCCCGCGATGGCCCAGGTACTGGACGCTTGCGTGAAGGCCAGATTGAACATCATCGTCTCCGGTGGAACCGGTACCGGCAAAACCACGCTGCTGAACGTGCTCTCCTCCTTCATTCCCGAAGAAGAGCGCATTGTCACCATCGAGGACGCAGTGGAACTGCAACTCCAGCAGGACCACGTGGTGCGTCTGGAAAGCCGACCTGCCAACATCGAAGGCCGTGGCGCCATCACCATCCGCGACCTCGTCCGCAACTCACTGCGCATGCGGCCTGACCGGATCGTCGTCGGCGAGGTCCGCAGCGGCGAAGCCCTGGACATGCTCCAAGCGATGAACACGGGCCACGATGGCTCAATATCAACGGTCCACGCCAACTCCCCCAGGGACGCTATTGCCCGGATGGAAACCTTGGTGCTGATGGCAGGCATGGAACTGCCCCTGCGGGCCATCAGGGAACAGATCGCTTCTGCCGTGCACCTGATCGTGCAATTGAGCAGGCTCAGGGACGGCACCCGACGCGTCACCCACATCACCGAAGTCCTCGGAATGGAAGGCGACGTCGTCACTTTGCAGGACGCGTTCTCTTTCGATTTCGCAGCCGGTGTCAACGCCGAGGGTCGTTTTGTCGGGAAGACCGTGGCAACAGGCGTCCGTCCAAGGTTCGTCGAAAGGCTGGCGGACATGGGCATCTACCTGCCCGCCGAGGCCTTCATGCCGCAACGACAGATGGGCAGGTGACGACGGTGAACGTAGACTTCACACTTTTGGCCGGATTAGTCGCCGTTCTCCTTGCCGTATCCCTGCTGTTGTTCGTCGCCCTGAGGCCGCGTTATCGGGACATCGACGTATCTCGGCGGAGGCCCACAGGTGATGCCGAGGGCGGGGAATCGGTCATCACCAGGATGGCTGACGCGACGGTCTCAGCCGTTGAGCGCGGGGTCGGCCGCAATCGGGGTGGCGTGTTCGGTCGTGAGGCCCTTCAGGAAGCAGGGCTTGCGATCAAGCAATCGGAATTCGTCGTCCTTGTTTTGGTGGGCAGCTTCGTCCTGGGCGTTGTTGGTTTCATGCTCGGAGGAGTCCTGATGGGCCTCTTCTTCGCGGCAGTGTCCCCCGTCGTCGCCTGGTTGCTGCTCACAGTGCGCGCTGGAAAAAGACGGACAAAGTTTGGAGAACAGCTCACGGACATGCTCCGGGCCATTTCCGGAAGCCTGCGCTCGGGCCACAGCATCACCTCCAGCATGCACAGCGCAAGCCTCGAAATGCCGGCGCCCATGTCCGAAGAACTGGCCCGGATCGTCAACGAGAACCGGGTTGGCAGACCGGTCTCGGATGCCATGGCTGAAGTTGGGCGCAGGATGCAATGTGAGGACTTCGAATGGTTGAGCCAGGCGATCGAGATCAACCGCGAAGTCGGCGGCGATCTGGCAGGCGTCCTGGACCATGCAGCAGACACGGTGCGGGAGCGCGCTCAGATTAAAGGGCAGGTTCGGGCGTTGGCCGCCGAAGGAAAGTTCTCTGCCTACATCCTCATCGGTTTGCCGTTCGTCGTTGGCATTCTCATCAACACGGTTAATCCAGGCTACATGGCAACGCTGTTCCAATCCCTGCTTGGTTGGATCCTCATTATCGTCGGCGCAATCATGTTGGCTGTCGGTTCCTTTTGGATCAGCCGCATGGTCAAGATTGAGTTTTAGGGGTCCGGTATGACTACTTCAGTTTGGCTTATGATTTCCGCGGTTATTCTGCCGCTGTCCTATTTCGCTTGGACGCTGATTGCTGTGGACCGGGCTTCCGGACGTCTAATCCAAAGCCGTCTACAGGCCGCCGGAGTGAAAGAGGCCGGCGAAGCGGCAAGCGGCCCCGCACTATTGACGCGTTTGGCCCGGCGGCTGACGCCCGACTCGTACATAGCCAGGCTCGACCAGACATTGGCGAAGGCTGGCCGACCAGCGTCCATGTCTCTCGACCGCCTATTGACCATCAAACCCCTTGCTGCTGTGGGAGGAGGTCTCTTTGTAGTGGTGGTGGGCGGGGGCCGGTCGGCCACCGGCCTGTTCTTGGGCCTGATTCTCTCTATCGCCTGCTACTTCCTGCCTGACCTCTTGGTCTACAACAGCGGCACCAAACGCCAACTGCGCATCGAGAAGGACTTACCAAACGTCCTGGACCAGTTGCTGATTTCGGTCGAAGCCGGACTTGGCTTCGAAGCCGCCGTCGCCCGCGTCGGTGCCAGTGGCAGCGGGCCTCTGGCCGACGAACTTGTCCGCACGCTCCAGGACATCCAGGCCGGGCGGTCCCGGCGCGAGGCTTACCGGG
Source organism: Paenarthrobacter sp. NPDC089988 (assembly GCF_044748465.1). Taxonomy (NCBI): domain Bacteria; kingdom Bacillati; phylum Actinomycetota; class Actinomycetes; order Micrococcales; family Micrococcaceae; genus Paenarthrobacter; species Paenarthrobacter sp. NPDC089988. Next base: position 112,005 of record NZ_JBIVGD010000002.1, on the reverse strand, counting down.
CGCTGGCCGAACGCTCTACAGTTGCTGATCTTCGAAGCTTTGTCGGGGCTGTTGTCCAAGCGGACATCCAAGGGCTGGCTATTGCCCGGATCCTGAAACCACAAGCCGAACAGATGCGGGTCAAGAGAAAGCTCAGGGCGGAAGAGAAAGCGATGAAGCTTCCTGTGGCAGTGATCTTTCCATTGATCCTTTTCATCTTTCCGCCGTTGTTCATCATCATTCTTGGCCCGGCCGTCATAAACACAATTGCGGCCTTTGCCGGTCGATAAAGCTAGGAGACGACGATGTTGAGATCATGCTCACAGCGCCATCATAAAGATTCACGGGAGCGAGGCGCATCCGTGGTTGAATTCGCGATTATTGCTCCTTTGCTGCTCTCGATGCTCCTGGGAGTAGTCGACTTCGGCGTGGCGTACAGCGAAAGCATCGGGCTGCAGGCCGCCGCCCGCGAAGGAGCACGTCAGGGTGTGACCAATGGAGACGTTCTTGCGTCGATCAATAACGCCAAAGGCAACCTGGACAGTTCTAAGATCCAGTCGAAGTTTGTTGTCGACACTACGGGAGGCGCCCCCGGAAAGCTCGTGGTGTGCCTTAGGTATCCTCAGCGCTCCGTCAGTGGCTTCTTCAGCTGGATGCTCAACGGCTACTTCGACACCCAATACGTCATGAAAATGGAAGGCACGGCAACCGTGACTTCCGGAGCCAGGAACTGGACTGGTGGAACATGCGCAGCCTAGCTCTTCACAAGATCTGGTCCCGTGTGAAGGACGACGATACGAAGGCGACCAGCGAGCGAGGCGCCTCCATCATCCTCTTCGCTCTCCTGGTCCCGGTGCTCTTTGGTGCACTTGCCCTGGCCCTGGACTTCGGCAAACTGGCCTACGAGCGCCAGGACCTCAGCAACGCCCTGGACGCGGCAGCCCTTGCCGGGGCGGGATCCTTGCCGAATGACCCCACAACAGCGCAGAGCGCTGCCATCGCCTATGCAAAAAACAACGATCCGCAGGCGAACCCCACCATCACGTTCACCTGCCTGGTTGCGTCCACGGGCACATCAAAGACGGTGGCTGCCGGGCAGGTACCCAACGTCTGCGACCCGGGCACCACTGCCGGCGCCAAATGCAATGAAACCTTGTGCTCCATCCCGTGCGTTCCGGGCGGAACCAAGACGTGCAACACGATCATCGTGACGGCAGCTAAAGATGTGCCCTTCGCGTTTGCACCCGTCATCGGGGTCACCACAGGGAACACCGGTTCACTGTCCTCCATTGCCTGCAAAGGCTCGTGCGGCTCCCAGATTCCGAATCCGATGGACATCGTGATGGTCGCCGACCGTACCGGCAGCATGGACACTGCGGACCGAAACGCCATGGTCGCCGGGATCAAGAGCACCCTGCAAACCATGACCAAGGAACAGCAATACGTTGCCTTGGGTACCATCGGCCGAAGCTCCTCCAGCCCTGGCAGCTGCATCACCACCCCATCAACATCGCAGACAACCGGGCCATGGCTCCCTGTACCGTTTACCAATAACTACACATCCAACCCGGCCACCCCGGGTGGAGTACCCCCGCTGAACAACAGCAGCACCCTGGTGGGCGGACTCAACTGTCTGGGCGCTTCCAGCACCGGCACCTATCTCGCATCACCGCTGAAGTCGGCCGCCAGGTACGCTCTCGGGCTGACACCCAACAACCTCGGTTCGCTCCCAGTCAGGTCGACTCCAGCCAAGAAGGCGATCATCCTGGAAACCGACGGCGAGCCGAACGAGCAGAACATCACCGGCGGAACCACGGCGCTGAGCAACAGCGGAGACCTTGGCACGACCAACGGTGCCACGGCTTGCCAAAACCTCAAGGACGTTGCAGCCAACGCCAAGGCGCAGGGCTTGCTGATCATCACTGTGGCCTTTGGCGACGCCAACTCCGCCAGATGCACCAGCGGAGGATCGTTCGTCCGGGATGTGCTCGCTGCGGCCGCCTCACCCAAGTCAGCCGGTGTGCCCAGCGCGGCATCCAATGACTGCTCCACCACGGCGTTGAGGGCCACCGAGAACGCGGACGGGGACTTCTTCTTCTGCGCGGCAACCGGGGCGGAAATGGGCCCGATCTTCGCCTCCGCCGTCAACGCCATCAGCACCAGTTCCCGCCTGATCAGGCTCCCCGAATGAGCGGCGCTGCCTAGGGCCGTCCAAAGACCGGCCGTTCGTGGATCCCAGACTGCGGGCGGCCAACAGGGCCCCTTCCCGGTACCCAGAGCCGGGAGGGGGTCCGCCCAGGAAACCGAGTACCCGGAGTGCGCGCGGCAAGTAGCGGCATGAGGAAAAGTCGAGTACCGCCAGGGCATGTTTCATCCCTTTCAGGTCGTCTACACTCCACATACAGGCTGGGGTGTGCCACTATTCAGAGCATTTTGAGCTTCAGGAAGCCACCATGAAAACACCACGCCCAATCAGGACAGCGGGGAAGAAGTGCACGGTGCCACTGGCCCTTGCAGCGACTCTGTCCGCGCCGCTCCTGGCATCCACGCCGGCATTGGCCGACGTCAATTCGGACACCATCGACAAGTCCATCGTGTGGGTGGACACTGCGTGGTCTGCAACCGTTCAAGTCCCCTTCAAAGATGGAACTACGGAGACCTTCAAGACTACTTTGGTGACGCTTTGCACGGGTTGGTTCGTCAGCAACACTGGGCACGTGGCAACTGCCGGCCATTGCGTGGACGCGGATGATGGGCTGTACACCAGCATCTACGCGAAGGTCATCGACGAGCAGAGCCTTACGGGCGTCAAGCCGGAAAACGTTGACTGGCCGTTATCGTTGGCCGACCCACAGATCAAGATAGACCAGCCCTCCGGCATCGACGGTGGCGTCCTGAGCGGCAAGACAGCCATCACGGCCCAGCTCATCGCCAAGCAAGGCTTCGAGAAGGGCGACAACGCATTGCTCCGGATAGCCGACATGAAAGACACTCCTGCACTGGCGCTGGGCTCCGAAGCGCCCAAGGTCCGCGACAAAGTCACGTCCATAGGATTCCCCGACCTCGTTGGTTCCACCTCCGACGTCGAACGGCAGAAGCCGTCTTACCGCTCGGGAGCCGTGAGCTCGCGAAGCTACTCGACCCAAGGCGTGCCCCGCACGGAGATTGATACGGACATCACACCAGGAATGTCCGGCGGCCCCTCAGTAAATGAAGCCGGTGAAGTCATCGGTATCAACTCTGCCTACGTCTACCAGGGGGCAGGCCAGGCCAACTACATCACCGATACCCAGACCCTTCGGGATTTCCTCACATCCAACGGCGTCAAGCTCACCGAGGCAGCGTCCAAGAGTGCGACGCCGGCAGCCGTCGCCGATGTGCCGGCGAGCAATACCCAAGGCGGGCAAGGCATTCCTGTATGGATCATCGCCACCATTTCGGTTCTGGTGCTCGCCGTCCTGGCGATGGCCGCCCTCCTCTTCGTGAACTTGCGGAAACAACGGAAGCCCGCGTACGCCCAGTTCCCCGCAGGCCAGCCGCCAGCCGGCCCACCGACCCCAGGCCCCCAGCTGCCTTGGATGCAGGAACCACCGGGCCCCGGCAGCGGCCCGCGTCCCTGACATCCGACGCTCGGATCCATGCCCGGTCGCAGGTCAGGGCCGTCGCCTTGTGGACCGGTCAGCGCGCCCGTCAGGAGATCGCGGACCGCGCGTTCGCTTCGCGGTCGGAGCGCAGATAATCATGCATGAGGTCTACAAACACTTGCTGGTTTGTGGCAAAAGCGTTCTTGGCGTGGCTAACGATTTCTTCTTTTTCCTCAACGCTGAAGGGAGCCGAATCCAAATGCCCGCGATAGGCGTCCTTGTACGGCTTGATCTTGTCGATGCCTTCGAAGGCGTAGAAGTTCAGGCCCTCCGGCCCCAGGCCGTAGTGGCGTCGAACCAATGACGCGATGATTTGACCTCCCGAGAGGTCTCCCAGATAGCGCACATAGTGGTGAGCCAGAAGATAGGTCACAGAAACTGGACCCAGAGAGGTGAGTTCCGCAGCGTACGCTTCGGCCCCGGGTGTCACATGCAGTGATCCGGAGTCGAGCCTTGCCTCCCAGTCGCTGCCGAAGTGGACAGCCAGGTCCTTCTCCAGGGCATGGACCCTTAGCAGCGCGGGGTCCGAAAACATGGCAAGGCGGGGATCATCATTGAGCACCAGTGCTGTCTCCAAGGCACGGTAGATCACCAGATTCTGCAGCAGGAGCTTGCCTACCTGTTCTGCGTCCAGGCGCCCTGCCAGGAGTTCCGTGACGAATCCAGTCTGTTCTGCCTGCTCGTGGGCTTCGGCGGTCTGGGCCTTCAACTCATCAGAAAAACCTGGCACGGCTTACTCCATTCAGACGACTCGGACGAGCAGGATCCTGGCAACAGAGCCAGGAAGCACTTTGGTAATACTTTTATGACCTAATTCACCACCCGAGCGCAAGGCTGTTTCACCCTTCGTTACCAGATCAAGTCTTGAGGTTTTTCTGAGGAACAGTTGATGGATTGCAGGATGGGTTCTTGAGGTGGGGCCGTCAAAGTATTTCTTGTCAGCCGGAAAGGCTGGAAACAAGAGAACGGCCGTCCGGGGAAACGGTGGCCACCTTTGAAAGGACACTGATTCAGATGGCCATCAGCCTCAAGACCACCTCCGGGAAGATCCTCGCCTCCGTCGCCCTGGTCGGCACCGCAGCCGCCGTCGCCGGCATGGGCACTTACGGCGCGTTCACTTCCTCCACCTCCGCTTCCCAGGCCGTCACCGCCGGCACCGTGACCATCGCCCTGGGCACCGGGGCTTCGAACACCCTGAACGTCCCGGTCGCTGGGCTGCTGCCCGGTGACAAGGTCGAAAAGCTCGTCACCCTGGCCAACACCGGCAACTCGGACCTGAACAACGTCACCCTCACCACCTCAGCCGGCGCCACCGCCTCGCTGCTGACCACCGACACCACCAACGGTTTGCAGCTGACCATCGAAAACTGCTCCGTTCCGTGGACCGGGTCCGCCGCCCCCTACACCTGCGCAGGGACCAAAACCACCGTGCTGGCCTCGGCCCCGGTGATCGGCGCGAACAAAGTCCTGAACAACCTGACCTCCCTGACCTCGGCCAAAACCGACAACCTCAAGGTCACCACCGCGTTCCCCACCACCGCGGACAACACCTTCCAAGGCGCCACCTCCACCATCGCCTTCTCCTTCACCGGCACCCAACGCACCGAAACCACCAAGTAACAGCCGACGGGCCGCGGGCTCCTGGCCCGTCACCTGACCCCAAACCCCGGAGGCCCGCCCTGTTCGTCCTTTCCAGGCCGGGCCTCCGGCCAGACCCACCTCCGGGCCTGATCGGATTCACCAACCCCAGCCCGATCAGACCCGGCGGTATTTCCGTGCAACATTGCCTGACACTCCCCTCTCCGTCCGCGCCATGCCTTTAGAGTGTCTTTGTATCAACCGTCTACTGGGGGATGGCATCCGTGCTCGCAGCGCTCCGTGGTTTGTTCGAGGGCTCGTTCAAGAAATCATCGTGGTTCCTTGCAGCCTTATGCGTAGTGGCAGCCGTCGCATCCATGTCGCTTGGTGCGGAGCCTGCAGCGGCCACGAACGATCGCCAAGCCCATGGCCAAGGCACCTACTTTGGACCGGACCTGGCACCTGGAGCGTCCTTTGACCAGTACGTTGATGACCTCCAGAAAGCGCCGTCCGCTACGGGGGCCACTTTCAGCTACCCGCTGGACTCCGAACAGAAGACGCGTATCCGGGAATTCCTTCAGGCGGCCGCGCGCCAAGGGGCTGTTGCGCAAGTGACCTTGGAACCGCGCGTCGACCTGACGGAGCTGAAAGCACGGGACGCCGAGGAACTTGCCCGCTTGGTTCAAGAGCTTCACTCCCAACTTGAATCCAGGATCGTGATCCGCTTCGCGCCCGAAATGAACGGCACCTGGGTGCGTTGGGGGCAACAGCCTGTGGACTATGTAAAGGCCTTCCAGGTCGTCGCGGATGCCGTCCACCGGACTGCCCCATCGGCCATCATGCTATGGGCGCCGGCGTATGGCTCCGGTTACCCCTTTGACTCGAGGCCGGATGCCACCGCGTCGCGCCATGTATCCGAGGCGGATACCAATGCCAACGGCGTGCTGGACGCGGACGACGATCCATATGGCCCCTACTATCCGGGGGACGCCGCGGCCGACTGGGTCGGTTTGAGCGTTTACCATTACGGGACCTTGCTGCCTGACGGTTCATTCGCCATCAACCAGGCGGCCGAACCCGGAAAGTTCGCGGCCCAGCTTGCCGGTACGTACGGCTATGAAACCAGCGGTGACAGCAGGCGTGATTTTGTGACCCGCTTCGCCTCGGGCAAGGGCAAGGAGCTTGCGCTCCAGACCGGGGCCTTGTTCAGCACGGCAGCCCCAGGGGCAACGGAAGAGGAGATCAAGTCCGGCTGGATGCGCCAAGTGGCAGCAGCCGCGGTCAGCATCAAGCCCGCAATGGTGACCTGGCTTGAACAGGTACGCCCTGAAGACGAGGCCGGCGGAGCACAGGTGGACTGGCGCGCCACGGCCAACGCGGACGTGGCACAAACGCTCAGGAAGACCCTGGCTGCCGGAGACTCTCCCTTCATGACAGGTCCCGTTACCCCTGTCCATGACATCAGCGTCAACAACGCAGCCCCGGCCCAGATCCGCAACCCAGGCACCACAACCGGCGATCCTATGGGTTGGATCACAGCAAGTGTTGCCGCCCTCGCAGTCCTGGCTTTGGCCGGAGCCGCCACGTTGCGGTTCAAGCGCTCCTGGTCCTACGGCATCGACCATGATCCACGGGACATACGCCTGGACTTGTTGCGCGGCTGGATCATTTGCGCGGTAGTCGTCACGCACATCGAGGTCGCCGGTCCGTTTTCCTTCTTCGCGTTGAACATTGGTGGCGCCATTACGGGCGCGGAACTCTTCGTGCTTCTTTCCGGGATAGTCATGGGCATGGTCCATCCCCGCGCCGTGCAGAAAATTGGTGGCTGGGAAGCAGCCATTGGCAACGGCCAGCGGGCACTTAAGCAGTATTTGACGGCGTTGGCCGTTGTCATCGCCGTCTTCCTGATCTCACTGATCCCGTTTGTCGACGCAAGTGTGGTCACCACGTTCACCGACCGCGGGACCGGCGAAAACGGCACGGCCGCTGCCGGGCGCATCTACGATCTCTATTCCAATGCGCCACTCTTCTTCGACTATCCCGTGCCGGTTTTCGTGATCGAGCAATTGGTGCGTTTGGACATGGGTCCGTGGGTATACAACATCATGGGCCTGTTCGTTGTCCTCACTTTGACCGTACCGCCGCTGATGTGGTTGTTGCGCCGCGGCCTGTGGTGGTTGGTCCTGGCCTTGAGCTGGGCTCTCTACTTCCTGGATGCCCAGTTCCATATCCGCCTGTTCGACTCGCAGTTCCAGGACGTTTTCCCGCTGCTGACGTGGCAAATCGCATTTCTCCACGGTTTGGTGATCGGCTACTACCGAGACAACATTGCCCGCTTTGTCCTGAGCCGCGCAGGTCTGGCCACGATTACGATCGCCACGTCCGCCTACGCTTTGATCCTCGGAGCAGTCTGGGCCAGCCATGCCTATGGTCTCCAGCTGCCCGGCATCACGCCGGAAGTGTTTGAAGGGCTGTATGCAACACAGTATGACCGGACCTTCCTACAGCCCGGCCGTCTGGTGAACCTCTTGTTTTTCCTGGCAGTCGGCTACATCGTCCTGACAGCGTTCTGGAAGCCCCTGAACCGGGGCTTCGGGTGGCTCTACGTTCCGCTGGGCCAGGCCAGCATGTACGTCTTTACCGTGCACGTGTTCTTCGTGCTGCTCGTGGGAAACATTCCTGGCTTGGACCGGACCAGCGCCTGGCAGGGACTTCTGGTTCATGCCCTGGTCATCGCCCTGATCTGGCTGATGGTCCGTTACAAAGTACTGTTCAAGGTCATCCCCAGATAGTCCGGCCAACAGTGCGACGCCGCGCGCCCGGAAAGTCTTACTCCCGCCTCGCCCGCGTCAGCTCCGCCCGGGCCAGCAGCTCATCATCGGACGGGTAGGCCACTTCCTCCAAAACCAAGGGATGGGGGGCCGCCAACAAAGACTTCGGATCCCGGGCACGTGCCAACAAACGGTCATGCAGCCAGGCAGGCGGTTCCAGCCCCTCCCCCACGCGCAAGGTGGAGCCCACCAAGGAACGAACCATGTTGTGGCAGAAAGCGTCCGCCTGCACGGTGGCGACGATGATCCCGTCCGATCCTCTGGAAAAGGAGAACTGCTGGAGCTCACGTATGGTGGTGGCACCCTCACGGGGTTTGCAGTAGGAACGGAAATCCTGCAACCCGAGCAACAGTGATGCACCGGCATTCATCAGCGATACGTCCAAAGAAGCCTTATGCCACAGCGTGATCCCGCGGAGCACAGGATCCCAACGCTCGGCGCCGTCGGCAATCCGGTAACTGTAACGGCGCCACAAGGCAGAGAACCGCGCATCGAAACCCAACGGAGCCGGACCGGCGTCGTGCACTTCGATGGCACCGGTGAGGTCACCGAGAACGCGGCTCAGCGCGCCGCGAAGGCGACGCAACAACGAAACGGAGGGGTCCACGTCGTGACCCCGTGTCAGGCCGGACCATTCGTCGGACGTGAAGTCGACGTGCACCACCTGGCCACGGGCGTGGACACCCGCGTCGGTCCGGCCGGCAACGGTGACCCGGACCGGGCGACGCACCAACAAAGCCAGGGCTTCCTCAAGGGCACCTTGTACGGTCACGAGCCCAGGCTGAACCGCCCAGCCGCTGAAGGGACCGCCGTCGTAAGAGAGATCCATCCGGATACGCAAAAACCCGCCGCCCTCCAAAACGGGGGCAGCGGGTTTTTGTTCGTTCATAGACTCAAGTCTACTGAAATTTACTTCTTGTCCTCGTCGGCCGGAGCCTCTTCGGATTCAGCAGCTTCAGCTTCAGCGGCGGGGGCTTCTTCAGCCTCAGCAGCTTCGGTTTCAGCAACTTCGGTCTCAACAACCTCTTCCTCAGCAGCAGGAGCAACGGCCGCCGGAGCAGCCTTGGCAGCAGCAGCGGTTGCTTCAGCAACTACGGCCTGCTTCGGGGAAACGGGCTCGAGAACCAGTTCGATGACAGCCATGGGAGCGTTGTCGCCCTTGCGGTTGCCGATCTTGGTGATGCGGGTGTAGCCACCGTCACGGTTGGCAACAGCGCCGGCGATGTCGGTGAACAGCTCGTGGACAATGCCCTTGTCGCTGATCAGGCCGAGGACACGACGGCGGGAAGCGAGGTCGCCACGCTTGGCGAAGGTGACCAGACGCTCTGCGTACGGCTTGAGGCGCTTGGCCTTGGTAACCGTGGTGGTGATGCGCTTGTGCTCGAAGAGCGATGCTGCCAGGTTCGCGAGCATCAGGCGCTCGTGAGCCGGGCCGCCTCCGAGGCGCGGACCCTTAGTGGGGGTAGGCATAGTTATTTCTCCTGTTGTGGAGGCCGGTCGGTTCCATCACTGGACCCGGCGGCCAAGATCTGCTTTTTAGAGCTCGTCGTCGCTGAACGCGGCGTCGTCCTCTTCGATGGCTGCGGCGCGGGCTGCGAGATCGAAACCGGGAGGGGAGTCCTTGAGGGACAGACCCAGTTCAACGAGCTTTGCCTTGACCTCGTCGATGGACTTTGCACCGAAGTTACGGATGTCCATCAGGTCAGCCTCGGAGCGGGCAACGAGTTCACCCACGGTGTGGATGCCCTCACGCTTGAGGCAGTTGTAGGAACGGACCGTGAGGTCCAGATCCTCGATCGGCAGAGCCATGTCAGCTGCAAGTGCAGCGTCAGTCGGCGACGGGCCAATCTCGATACCTTCAGCTGCGGTGTTCAGCTCACGGGCCAGACCGAACAGTTCCACCAGGGTGGTGCCTGCAGAAGCAACAGCGTCACGCGGAGCGATAGCCTGCTTGGTCTCGACGTCGACAATGAGCTTGTCGAAGTCGGTGCGCTGCTCAACACGGGTAGCTTCCACGCGGAAAGTTACCTTCATGACCGGCGAGTAGATCGAGTCGACCGGGATACGGCCGATCTCGGAGTCGCCGGACTTGTTCTGAGCTGCCGAAACGTAGCCACGGCCGCGCTCGATGGTCAGTTCGAGTTCGAACTTGCCCTTCGAGTTAAGGGTGGCAATGTGCAGATCCGGGTTGTGGAATTCGACGCCGGCCGGCGGAGCGATGTCCGCGGCGGTGACGACTCCGGGGCCCTGCTTGCGCAGGTACGCAACAACCGGCTCATCGTGCTCGGAGGAAACCGAAAGGTTCTTGATGTTCAGGATGATCTCAGTGACATCTTCCTTGACACCCGGAACCGTGGTGAACTCGTGCAGCACGCCATCGATCCGGATGCTGGTAACAGCGGCACCGGGGATGGAGGAGAGCAGGGTACGGCGGAGGGAGTTTCCGAGGGTGTAACCAAAGCCCGGCTCCAGCGGTTCAATGATGAAACGGGAGCGGTTCTCGGCTACAACTTCTTCAGACAGAGTGGGGCGCTGTGCAATGAGCACTTAGGTTTCCTTTCGGCGAGCATCCGCTATATGACGCAACACAGGTGGTGGAAATCGGCTTCGGTTTCCAGCCTGACCAGCCGGACCATGCTTGTGGATCCACAAGCAGGCCCGGCCGTCAGGCAGGTTGAACCTAATTAGACGCGGCGGCGCTTCGGCGGGCGGCAACCGTTGTGGGCGCTGGGGGTGACGTCCTGGATGGAGCCAACCTCGAGGCCAGCAGCCTGGAGCGAACGGATTGCGGTTTCGCGTCCCGAACCCGGTCCCTTGACGAAAACGTCAACCTTGCGCAGACCGTGCTCCTGGGCGCGCTTTGCAGCAGCTTCGGCAGCCATCTGGGCAGCGAACGGGGTGGACTTACGGGAGCCCTTGAAGCCAACCTCACCGGCGGAAGCCCAGGAGATCACAGCGCCAGTCGGGTCCGTGATGGACACGATGGTGTTGTTAAAGGTGCTCTTGATGTGCGCCTGTCCAAGCGCAATATTCTTCTTATCCTTGCGACGCGGCTTACGGACCGCTCCACGAGTCTTCGGGGGCATTGTTTCTCCTACAGAAAGTTATCGGGGGAAAACCAGGTCAATCCCGAGGGATTAACGTCCGGCCTTCTTCTTGCCGGCGACGGTGCGCTTCGGGCCCTTGCGGGTACGAGCGTTGGTCTTCGTACGCTGACCGCGTACGGGCAGGCCCTTGCGGTGGCGCAGGCCCTCGTAGCTGCCGATCTCAACCTTGCGGCGGATGTCAGCGGCTACCTCGCGGCGAAGGTCACCCTCAACCTTGTAGTTGCCTTCAATGTAGTCACGCAGCTGAACCAGTTCGGCGTCAGTCAGGTCCTTGACGCGAACGTCAGGGCTGATGCCGGTGGCAGCCAGGGTTTCGTGTGCACGGGTCTTACCCACGCCGTAGATGTAAGTAAGCGCAATTTCCAACCGCTTTTCGCGGGGAATGTCTACGCCAGCGAGACGAGCCATAGTGGCGGTACTCCTTGAATAAACCGGAGGTCGTAGGCAGTACACCCGCATTTTCCATGCGGCCCCAGCCTCCGACCGGGGGTTCGCTGTCCGGGCTCTGAAAAGCGTCCCAGCTCAGCTTGTGCTGCCTTTATTTACTTGCGTGGGTTAAGCAACCCAGGTTTGCCCTTGCGGGCGCTGGTTCCCTTGCGGGGAAATCAGCCCTGGCGCTGCTTGTGGCGCGGGTTCTCGCAGATCACCATGACCCGGCCGTTACGGCGGATCACTTTGCACTTGTCGCAGATCTGCTTGACGCTCGGCTTGACCTTCATGGCGTTCCTTTGCGTGTTTAGCAGTTGATCAGCTGGAGCAACCAAGGCACTGCCTTGGCCGCCCAGCAATTTACTTGTAGCGGTAGACGATACGACCACGTGTGAGGTCGTACGGGCTCAGCTCCACCACTACCCGGTCCTCGGGGAGGATACGAATGTAGTGCTGACGCATCTTCCCAGAGATGTGCGCGAGAACGACGTGCTTGTTGGTGAGCTCAACGCGAAACATCGCGTTGGGCAGCGCCTCAGTCACAACGCCCTCGATCTCAATGACCCCGTCCTTCTTGGCCATATCCTCCGCTAACTGTTGTTTGCCGCAGTCCTCCGGTTAGGCACCGGCGATCCAGCGGACGTTTTTTGTTTGCTTTGGTCCTCTTGGAACCACCACACCAAAAAGGGCGTGGCTGTACAGACAACCAACAGACAACTCTACGCCACTCGGGCACGAAAGTTAAATCCGATCATGGTAGCGCACGCGGGCGTCCTCGTCACCCTCCAGTGGCGAGGTAGGAGGGGAAGGTACCCGCCGCCGTCGTGATGCTTTCCGCGGCCGAAACGCCGTCCAGGATCGCCAACCGCGCTGCCTCCGCCGCCGCGCTTTGGAGCGTGATCAGCGAAACCTGTCGCGCCTGCTCGCTGCTGCGGTCAAGCCCGACGGCGCCAGTCGCCAAGGCGAATACGGTGTCACCGTCCGCCAGGGTATGGGACGGATCAAGGGCCCTGGCCAGCCCCGCGTGTCCGGATGATGCGGTCCTCTTGCACTCGGCAACATCCAGGGCAGCGTTCGTGGCGATCACTACCAGGGTGGTGTTGAGTCCCTGCGGTTCAGCGCCGGGCGCCTCGCCACCTGGCTGCGGGACTGGAGCCCGGCCGCGGGCGTCCAAGGTGGGGCCACGACGGCCGGGATCCTCGGCCGAGCTTGCGAGGTTGGGGTGCCGTTGGGGAGGAACGACCGAGCGCGCAGACGGCTGCAGGCCCGCAGGAAAAACCGGCGAACCCAGCGCGTTCACCACGGCGATAGCTCCGACAATGACCCCACCCTCGAGTTCGATCGACGACGTTCCCACGCCCCCTTTGTACTGGCCGCGGGCAATGACGGCGCCGGTGCCGGCACCGACGTTTCCGCGCACGACGGCGGCATGGTCGCCTGAGGCGAACGCCGCGCTGGCTGCCTGGTAGCCCATGCCGGCGTCAGGGCGGGCGTGGACGTCACCGCCGCGGCCGAGGTCGAAAATGGCGGCGGCGGGAACGATCGGGACAACGGTCCCGGGAACGACGAAGCCCCTCCCCTGTTCTTCGCACCACTGCTGGGCCCCATGCGCGGCCACCAATCCGAAGGCGCTCCCACCGGTCAGGACAACAGCGTCCACAGTGGAGACCAGGGTGGTCGGGTCCAGCGCGTCGGTCTCATGCGTCCCTGGTCCCCCGCCCCGCACGTCCACCGACCCCACGGTTCCTGGCGGTGGAAGGACGACGGTCACGCCACTGAGCCACCCGCCGTCGTTCTTCTGGGTGTGGCCAATCCGGATTCCTGGAACGTCGGTTATCTGACCCATGGCTCCATTCTCCACCTGACAGGGTGAGGTCAAGTGGGAGCCCGGCCTCGAATTCGAAACTCCGGAGTAACGGCGAGTAAACGGGTCCGGAAGTGTCAGCCAACTATCGGTACGGTGCCCACTTTTGGTCCAACGGAGCCTCAGCCCTGTGGTGAGCTAGGGCTGTCTCCGCCGCCCGATCCGGGCCGGCACGCAAAGTTCGCCTCACAAACGTAAGTGATCCATGACTACCCGACTTGTAAACAGCCACGCTCCTGGCATGGAAACACCGGGCTCAGTGCCGCCTCCGTCACGGCCTCAGCCGGTTCGTCGCGGCAGGCGGTGGTCCGGCCGAAGCCGCAAGGACTTCTTCGTTTTCCTGGCCATGGCCCTGCCCAACATCGCCCTGATTGCCACGTTCACCTACTGGCCCCTGATCAACAACATCTACTACTCCACCTTGGACTGGACGCTGGGTTCGGCGTCGGCAACGGTGGTGGGCCTGCAGAACTACGTCACTTTCTTCAGCGGCGAGGACGCAGCCAAGGTCCTCGGAACCACGGGCATCTTCACGGTCGTGACGGTGGGCGGTTCCATGGTGCTCGGCCTGCTGGTGGCCCTGGCACTGAACTCGAAGGTCCGCGGCACCACGTTCGCCCGTTCGGCGGTGTTTGCGCCTTACGTACTGTCCGGCGTGGGAGTGGGCCTGGTTTGGCTGTTCATCTTCGACCCCGGCTACGGTGTCCTCGCATGGATCCTTCGCGGCCTGGGACAGCAGAGCCCGCAGTGGATCAATGATCCCCAGTTGTCCCTGGTGATGGTCATCATCGTGTACGTCTGGAAGAACCTCGGCTACTGCGCCGTGGTGTACCTGGCCGGCCTTCAATCGCTCCCCCGCGACGTGATGGAAGCTGCCGCGTTGGACGGAGCCAACAACATCCGGCGGTTCTTCAACATCTCGGTCCCGCTGCTCTCCCCCACCACGTTCTTCCTGCTGATCACCACCATGCTCAGCTCCTTGCAGGCCTTCGACCTCATCCGCATCATGACGCCCCTGGGGAACGGCACCAGCACCCTGATCTACGAGGCCTATCTGCAGGCCTTCGGCGCCTACAACCGGGCAGGCTATTCGGCCGCGATTTCGGTGGTGCTCTTCGCCATCCTGCTGGTCATCACCGTCCTCCAACTGCGCTTTGTTGAGCGAAAGGTCCATTACTCATGAGCGCCAAGTCTCCCGCCGCCGTCGTCCGTGCCGCCGAACCGGACCCAACAGGACCGCAGCCGCCGCACGTCCCGCGTCCGCTGTCCAGGTCCAACCTGGTCCAGACGCTGGCAACCGGGTATGTCCCGCTCCTCCTAGCAACGCTGGTGGTCTTCCTGCCCTTGCTGTGGATGCTGCTCAGCTCCTTCAAGCAGCCCGGCGAGATTGTCACCACGGACCTGAAGATCCTGCCCGAATCGCTGAACCTCGAGAACTATGCCACGGCGATGACCACCGTCCCGTTCGCGCAGTTCTTTGCCAACAGCCTGATCGTCACGTCCGTTGGTTCCGCCATCAAGGTGGTCCTGGCGATCCTGACGGCGTACGCGCTGGTGTTCGTCCGGTTCCCGTTCAAGAACGTCATCTTCGTGCTGATCCTGGTGGCGCTCATGGTGCCGGCGCAGGTCTCGATCCTGCCCAACTACATCCTGATCGCGGGCATGGGCGGAAAGAACACGTTATGGGGCATCATCCTCCCCGGCCTGGGCACCGCGTTCGGCACCTTCCTGCTCCGGCAGCATTTCCTCACGCTTCCGCCGTCCATCCTGGAGGCGGCGGAGATCGACGGCGCCGGACATTGGCGGCGTCTGTGGCAAATCATTGTGCCTGTTTCCCTGCCCTCGGTGGCGACCGTGGCATTGGTGACCGTGGTCAGTGAATGGAACGACTACATCTGGCCGCTCATCATCACCGACCGGCCCGAAACCATGACGCTCCCGGTGGGCCTGACGTTGCTGCAGAACTCCGAAGGCAACGGCTCGGGCTGGGGCATCCTCATGGCGGGGGCCGTCCTGGTGATCGTCCCTATCCTTCTGGTCTTCGCCGCCCTGCAGCGCTACATCGTCGCCGGCCTCACGCAAGGCAGCGTCACCGGCTAAGAACTCCACCCGCACTATTTCGCATCGAAGTCAGTAATTGAGAGGAAGCACCATGCGCACGAATCTTGACCGTCGGCATTTCCTTGGCCTCGCAGGCCTGGGCGCCGGAGCAGCGGCACTGGCCGCTTGCGGTGGACCGTCGACGGCGGGCCCCGGCACCACCGTGGAATCGGCGGCCGTCGACTTCAGCGGCGTCAAGCCAGCCGCGTCCATCGATTTCTGGACCAACCACCCGGGCAAGTCCCAGGACGTGGAAAAGTCCATCATCGACAAGTTCCACGCCAAGTTCCCGGACATCAAGGTGAACCTGGTGACCGCGGGCGCCAACTACGAGGAGATTGCCCAGAAGTTCCAGACCTCGCAGGCTGCCAAGACCGGCCTGCCCGGCCTGGTTGTCCTCTCCGACGTGTGGTGGTTCCGCTACTTCTCCAACGGCAGCATCATCCCCTTGGATGGGCTCGTAAAGCAGCTGGACATCAAGCTCGATGACTTCCAGAAATCGCTGGTTGACGACTACAAGTACGACAACCAGCAGTGGGCCCTTCCCTACGGCCGTTCCACCCCGCTGTTCTACTACAACAAGGACCACTTCAAGGCTGCGGGCCTTCCGGACCGTGCTCCGGCCACGTGGCAGGAATTCTCCGAGTGGGCACCCAAGCTCAAGGCATCCTCCGGTGCTCAGCACGCCTACATGTACCCCGCCCTGGCGGGCTATGCGGGCTGGACACTGCAGAACAACCTCTGGGGCTGGGGTGGCAGCTGGTCCAAGGACTGGGACATCACGTGCGATTCGGACAAGGCCGTGGCTGCCCTCCAGTGGGCGCAGGATTCCATCTACAAGGACGCATGGGCCGGCGTTTCCTCCAAGGAAGCTGCCGACGACTTCGCTGCGGGCATCGCCTCCGCCACGATTTCCTCCACCGGTTCGCTGCTCGGCGTGCTCAAGGCCGCCAAGTTCAATGTCGGCGTCGGCTTCCTGCCGGGCGGCCCCGAAGTTGCCACGGGCGTCTGCCCCACCGGCGGCGCAGGCCTGGGCATCCCCAGTGGCATCAGCAAGGAAGAGCAGCTCGCCGCAGCCACGTTCCTCAAGTTCATGACCGAACCCGAGAACACGGCCGCGTTCTCCGCCGCCACCGGCTACATGCCCACGCGGCTTTCGGCGGACATGTCGGCCGTCCTGGCAGCCACGCCGCAGATCAAAACCGCCATGGACCAACTCGCGGTCACCCGTGTGCAGGACAACGCCCGCGTGTTCCTGCCCGGCGCGGACCAGGAAATGGCCAAGGCCGCCGCCAAGATCCTCACCCAGCAGGGAGACGTCAAGGCAACCATGACGGAACTGAAGAAGACGCTTGAAGGCATCTACACCAAAGATGTGAAGCCCAAGCTGAAGGCGTAGCCTCCTGGCGGCATGAAAAAAGCGCGGGGCTGCTTGGCAGCTCCGCGCTTTCTTTCGGGTTGCTACGGAATCGGAACAGGCACGACGCCGAGCGGCGCCAACTGCTCGGCGCCGCCGTCCGGCGCAGACAGGACCCAGATGCCCTTTTCGTGGACAGCAACGGAGTGCTCCCACTGGCAGGATCGCTTGCCGTCGGTGGTCACCACGGTCCAATCGTCGTCAAGGGTGGCGGTTTCGATGCCACCGCGCACCAGCATGGGCTCAATGGCCAGGCACAGCCCGGGACGGACCTTGGGGCCCCGGTGGTTGGTGCGGTAGTTCAGGACATCCGGTGCCATGTGCATTTCGGAACCGATGCCGTGGCCCACGTAGTCCTCAAGGATGCCCAGCGGCTTGCCCGGAACGGAGGAAACGTAGTCATCGATTGCATTGCCGATGTCCCCCACGAACTTTCCCTTCGCGAGCGCGGCGATCCCCCGCCACATGGCTGCCTGCGTGACATCAGAGAGGCGCTGGTCCTCCGGATCGGCCGTGCCGACGATCACGGTACGGGCGGAGTCCGAGTGCCATCCGTCCACGATGCAGCCGCCGTCGATCGAAATGATGTCGCCGTCCTGCAGCACACGGCCACCCGGGATCCCGTGGACCACTTCCTCATTCACGGACGTGCAGATGGTGGCCGGGAAGCCGTGGTAACCGAGGAAGTTGGACTTTGCTCCGGCGTCGTTCAGGACAGCCGCGAAGACGTCGTCAAGGTCCTTGGTGGTCACACCCGCCTTCGCCGCCGCAACTGCAGCGTCCAGCGCACGGCTGAGGACCAGGCCGGCCTCGTGCATCTTGCGCATCTGCTCGTTGGACTTGTATTCAATGCGGGGCTGACCGAACGCCATGTTCTCCTCTGGAATGTTTATGCGGGTGCCGATCGGGCCCCATGCTCCAACCATTTTCCAGCATCTGACAGCGTGGTAGAAATTGGCTCGACCCCCAGGCCTTCCCGGAGCCTGTCCAGGAGGTAGGTCCGTTCGCGTCCCAGTTGGCTCACGGCGTACCGCGTCAGCCTCGGCGGCCTGCCGGTGACCAAGGCAGCGGCCTCCGAAACACGCGCCAAAGCCATGGCCCCCGGCACCGGAATGTACCGGATCCGCACCTCCCCGTGTCCTGTCGCGTCCAGTACTTGCCGGAGCACGGCACCGAGCTCCACGGGTTCCGCGTCAGCGACGTTGACGGCTCCCCGGAGCCCTGAGGTGCAGGCAGCGAGCGCGGCACGGACCAGATTGCTGATGTGGGTCAGTTGGTGCCGCACCGAAGCATGGCCAACGCTTAGGAGTTGTCCTCCACGGATGTTCCCGATGAGCCTCGGCAGCAGCGTGCGGTCCCCGGGGCCGTACACACCGTGTGGCCGCAAAACCAGGGCGTTGCCGTGCTGACGCGCCTCGATATCCGCGAGCGCCTTGCTGCGACCGTAGGCGTTGAGGTGCCGCGTTGCAGGCTCCTCCTCGCCGCGGTTGCGGCATGGTTCCCACCATGGGTAGACGCTTGAGCTTGAGATCTGCACCAGCCGCGTCCCGGCAAACGCCTCAGCCACCGCCCGCGTCCCCAGGACGTTGGTGCGGTGGAAATGCCCGGCGTCGCCCCAGTCGGACACGAGCGCCCCGGCATGGACGACGGCGTCAACGTCCGGTAAGCGGGCTGGCGCTAGGCCGGCGAGATCCCAGTAAGCAACGCCGTCCGCTGCGCGCCGGGCATAGCGCACTACTTCCCAGCCCCGGGCTTCCGCTGCCTGGGCCACGGCTCCCCCGATGAATCCGGTAGCTCCTGTGACGGCGATTTTCATGCGTGCTGCACGGCAAGCGTGGCGTCGGCGAACTGCCGCCGAAGGGCCTCACGGTCGGGCTTCCTGTGGCGTCCGGCCACCGGGATGCTGTCCAGTATTTCCACACGGTCCGGAAGGGCGGATTCGTCGATCAGCCGCGGAAGGTCCTTCGCCAGCCGTGCCCGGAGGACTTCCGCGCCATGACCCGGTGCCGGCACCACGGCGAGCCACACGGACTCGTCGCCAATGGAGTCGGTCACGCCAATCATCACGGCCTGCTGCACGCCCTCAACGCCGGCGATCACCGGTTCATACAAGGCCGGATAGATGTTGGTCTTTCCACGGATGATCATGTCCTTCTTCCGGCCGATCATCACCAACCGGACCCGCCCACCTGACCCGTCCTTCCCGTGGTCCAGGCGAACGAGGTCCCCCGTGGCATGCTCCACCATGGGCTTCTCGCCAAGATAGCCGAGACACATGTTGGGACCGTGCACGAACAGTTCGTGGTCCTCGCCTACGCGGACGCCGACGGCGGGCAGCGGCTCCCCGAGGAAGTCACCTTCACCGCTTCCATCAGCCGCAGTGAACTCGGCAGTGGTTCCCGCGGCGAAGGCAAGTTTTTCCGAACCGTCGGCGATGGCTATGGGCAACAGCTCTGTCATGCCGTAGATGAGCTTGAAGTCGACACCGGGCAGCAAGTCCGTGGCACGTTGGAGGAAAGGCGCCAGGACAGGAGCGGCCCCCAGCATCACGGTCTTCAAGGTTGCCGGAAGCGTGACAGAGCCGTCCTCCACCGCGTCCAGGATGGGTGCCAGTTGCGAGGGAACCAGGAAGAGGTGAGTGGCCGCGCCATAGCCGTTGCGTTTCCCACCCACCGGCCCCAGCTCACGTGCCAACCGGAGGGGATCAATGTGGGCGGAGAAGCCGTAGGCCGGCATGGTCCAATGGGCGCCGGCGATCAGGGCAGGAAGGCCCATCATGAGCTGCTCCGAATGGATCCGGTCGCCCTCCCTGAAAGTGCAGCGCCGGGTGAGCTGGCTGAAGCCCGCGGCGAGCGAACCCCGCGTGTGGACCACACCTTTGGGGGCTCCGGTAGTCCCCGAGGTAAAGATGATCACCGCTTCCTGCCCGGAATCGCCGGAGGGGAGCTTCGAATACGGGCCCACCGGTGGTTCGTGGGCCGTTCCCGCCTGGGGCAACGGCCGCCGCAACTTTCCCACCGCCGTGGCTCCGCCCGGGACTCCGGGGAGCCACGGCCCCGCGTAATAGTGCCGGACGTTCATGGCCCCGTAATCGGGAAGGAGCAAGCCCCGCCGACGGGCTAGTGGCCGCAGGGGACTCCTGGTGCTCAGCGCATACAGCAGCGATTCCGCAGCCGCCCAGCGGGGAGCGGCGAGTTCGGCCCGGTCGCGGAAGAGGGAAGGACCGATGCCTGGATCGATGAACACCACCGAGCCACCCGCCCTGACGGCACCCAAGGCAAGGATGAAGGCGGCGGGGCTTGGCCTGACGGAAAAGAGCATCCGCTCGCCGGAGCCAAAGCCCCGATCCTGGAGCCGGGTGGAGGTGGCCTCGATTCCGGCCACGAGTTCGCGGTAGGTGATGGTCTTTCCGGGTTTTCCTTGGCTTCGCTTTCCGCGCGCCCGGCCGGGGGCCGTGATTGCCGGATGGTCCGGGACCTTC
Organism: Paenarthrobacter sp. NPDC089988; assembly: GCF_044748465.1. Taxonomy (NCBI): domain Bacteria; kingdom Bacillati; phylum Actinomycetota; class Actinomycetes; order Micrococcales; family Micrococcaceae; genus Paenarthrobacter; species Paenarthrobacter sp. NPDC089988. Next base: position 91,575 of record NZ_JBIVGD010000002.1, on the reverse strand, counting down.
GCGGCTGCTGCATACACAGCCTCCACCAAATCCGTATGCCCCTCAGCTTCCATTGGCCAACTCCAGTTTCTGATAACCCGGGATCAGCACGCCCGTGCTGACCCTCCTGGACGGGATGGTCCAGGGCTTCTTGAGGTACCTGTCCAGCAGTACATCCAGGGCAGCGTTGATTTCCGCCATGGCAAGGGGCATACCGATGCAAAAGTGGGGACCTGCACCAAACCACAACTGCCGTGCCTGCGGTGGGGTTGGCTGGTCGGGATCAAATCCTCCCAGGCTCTTCGCGGCATGCACGGTGGACAGGAGGATACGATCGCCGGTGCGGACTGCCTTCGCCCCGATGGCTCCGTCAACAACGACGTTCCGGAGCATCATGGGTGACGGCACGGTGTACCGCAAAGCCTCGTTGACCGCCGCAGGGAGGCCCGCACGATCGGCCGCGAGCGCAGAAATCCGTCCGGTATCGCTAAGCAAGGCAACCAACCTCGGCACGAACGAAACCAGCGTTTCCGTTCCCACCATGACGAAGGCACTGATGATGCCCAGGGCTTCTTCCTCGGTCATGCCCAAGCTGCGAAGCCGGCCGGGAAACGTCCTGGGGTCATTCCCGTGGAAGGCCGCCCTCGCCGGTCCGGCCAGAAGCTCGACGGCGGCACGCCCTTTGGCGGCCTGACGCGGCGTCAGGCTGGGGCGACCCAAGCGGACCAGCGAGGAAATCGAGGAACCGAGATTGAACAGTTCCTTGTCCGGCAAACGCCCTGGTGCGTCATTGGGTACGCCCAAGAGCCGGGAAATGACTCCTCCGGCCAACTCTTTGACGCAGTCCACCAGGTCCACCCTGGCCCCGTTGCCCAGTCCATGCTCCAAACGGGACAGGAATCTTTCCCTTGCCGGCTCCACCATGACCGCGACGGAGCCCGGAGTGAAGAGGTCGGCCAATTTGCGCCGCAGTTCCCGGTGGTCCTTTCCGTCCATGTTGACCAGCGCCCGCGGACCCACCACGGGGGTCCACAGGCCACCCGAGGCCGAGGCTCCGTTCTTCACGAACCGCTCCCCGTCCATCAGCACACCACGGACCAGGGACGCTTCGCTGACCAGGACGCCCAGCCCGGGAAGACGAAGCACGGGACCCAAAGCACCCAGCGAACGGACCAGCGGATAGAGCACCGGGTGGGCGCCCAGCTGGACCCTGCGTTCCCAGCGTTCTGCTGCGGTGACGGACCCCGTCATCGGATGTCTACGTGCTCGGGACGGTAGCGGTGGTCCGCATACCAGGCCAGGGTGTTCTTCAGCCCCCAGGCCTTCACCCGCCGGGAAGAGCCGTACACCACCACATCCCGGCGCAGGGCGTAGCTGCGGGTAAGTTTCCGTACTTGGTTGGATAATGCCCGGTCCTCGTGCAGATCCTCGATGCGGGTCCTGGGGAAGCCTCCGGAACGGTGGTACATGTCTGCGGTGATGGCCATGTTGCAACCCGGCAGCATCTGGTACGGACCCAGGTAGCCTTCTCCCTTGTTGCCGGGACGGATCCTGCCGAAGAACGACGCCACTTCAACAGCCAGCAACATCATCCTCCGCTCTCCGGCCGTGATGCCCTCGTCATGCCGCGGTACAAGCTGCCCGGCGATGAGTTCAAGCCCCGCCTCGAATCCGGCCACGATGCGGGCCGTCCAGTCGCTCGCAGCGAGGCAGTCGGCGTCGGTCCGTGCAAGCCAGGTGGCGCCGTGGTCAACGCCGAAGCGCATCCCGGTATCAGCGGCCGCGCCGGTGCCCTTCTCCGCCTCATGCAGGAGGCGGATATCCATGCCGGGGTTCTCCGCGGCGAACGCGGCCACAATGCCGCAACTATCGTCGGTGGAACCGTTGTCCACCACCACAACCGTGAAGTTGGCATCGTCCTGGGCCGCGAGGGACTCCAAGGTCTGCCGGACCAGCTTCGCTTCGTTGAGCATGGGCACGGCGATGGACAAACGGCGGGTGGGAGCAAGGCTGCCCAAGGATCCGGACTGCTCTGTGTTCACAGCCGCACCACGGCCATTCCCAGGCTCACCCCGCCAGCCAAACCAACCAGCGCCACAAGGTCACCCGGACCGCAACGCCCTCCATCGATGGCGATTTTGAGCTGCAGCGGCAAGCTCACGGACGCGAGGTTGCCGAACTCCTCTACCGTGGGCACCAATTTGCCTTGCGGTACTCCTGCGCGCTCAGCAAAGATTTCGCGATAGGGGGCGCTGACCTGGTGTACGCAGACAACAGCGAAGTCCTCCCACTCCATGCCCAGGCTCTCCAAGGTCTGGTCCAGCACTTCACAACCAAGGTCAAGGAACGCGTCCTTGAGCTTCTCCCCGTCCATGCTGAAGTAGGTGGCCTCGGGGTCACGGGGAAAGGCCGACCCGCCCGCTGCCAGCGTCCCGACGGACCAGTGGCTGCTCTTGGCGGTGAACGCCATGGCTAGGATTCCCTCCGACCCCATCTTCGGTGAACCCGAAGCCGTGCCCGGCGGGAGCGCAGCCTCGAGCAGGACGGCAGCACCGCCGTCGCTCATGGTGTACCCGGGGAAGCTGCCCGCGAACGTCTCGAAGTCCGCAACCGACCACCGGATAGCCCGCGACGGTGACTCCCCCGTAACCACCAAAACCCGCGCATAGCGCCCGGCAGCGATCAGCGAGTCTGCCACCTCAACACCGTTCAGGAAGCTGTTGCAGGCGTTCTTGACGTCCATCACGGGGCATTGCAGTCCCAGTTTGGCGGCCACCATGTGGCCGGTAGCCGGCTCCACCATGTCCTGGCTGGCCGAGGCGAAGATCAGCAGGTCAACGTCCGGGGCCTGCAGCCCGCACCCTGCCAGGACCTTGGCCGCGGCGTTCGCGGCAAGATCGGAGGCCTGCTCGGACTCAGCCATGACGCTCCGCGTCCTGATCCCGGTGACCCGTCCAATAAGGCCCTTCGGTACGCGGAACCCGGGGCTCGATTCAGCGATGCGACGCTCGACGGCGGCAGTGTCCAGGCGTGCGGGTGGCAGGTAGACCTCCAGGCCCGCGATCCGGCTGTTCCCGGAAAAGACTCCATGCATGCGGTCCCCCAAGATTGCCGCGGAAAAGGAAAAGGGTGTGTCCCGCACCAATCGTACGGGACACACCCTTTGCGTCCGGAGCCGGTTTACGGGCTCTGTGGACAACCTGCTTAGACGGCCTTCGCCGACTCGATCGCGGTGAGGACGCGGTCGGTGACCTCGTCAATGCCGCCGATGCCGTCAACCTGCGTCAGGATGCCACGCTCGGCATACTTCGCAACAACGGCCTCGGTCTGCTCGTGGTACAGGTCAAGGCGGTGGCGGATGACGGCTTCATTGTCGTCAGAACGGCCGGTTTCCTTGGCGCGACCCAGAAGGCGCTGCACCAGTTCCTCGTCATCGGCGGTCAGCTGGAGCACGACGTCGAGCTCCTGCTCGCCCTCGGCGAGGATGTGGTCCAGGTAGTCCACCTGGGCCGTGGTGCGCGGGTAGCCGTCAAGGAGGAACCCGTTTTCGACGTCGGATTCTCCCAGGCGGTCGCGGACCATCTTGTTGGTGACGCTGTCCGGAACGAAGTCCCCGGCGTCCATGTACTTCTTGGCCTCGATGCCCAAAGGTGTTTCGCCCTTGACGTTGGCCCGGAAGATGTCGCCGGTGGAGATGGCGACTACGCCAAGGCGCTCGGAAATCCGCTCAGCCTGCGTACCCTTGCCCGAACCCGGAGGTCCGATAATCAGCATTCTCGTCATCGCAAAAGCCCTTCGTAGTGACGTTGTTGTAGCTGCGCATCAATCTGCTTGACGGTTTCCAGGCCCACACCCACCATGATCAGGATTGACGTGCCACCGAACGGGAAGTTCTGGTTGGCGTTGATCAGGACGAGTGCAACCAGCGGAATCAGCGCCACGAAGCCCAGGTAGAGGGCTCCAGGCAGGGTGATCCTGGAAAGCACGTACTGCAGGTAGTCCGCGGTCGGTTTACCCGCCCGGATGCCCGGAATGAACCCGCCGTACTTCTTCATGTTGTCCGACACTTCTTCAGGGTTGAAGGTGATGGCCACGTAGAAGTAGGTGAAGAACACGATCATGGCGAAGTAGAGCGCCATGTAGATGGGGTGGTCGCCACGGGTGAGGTTGTTGTTGATCCACTCAACCCAGGGCGCCATCTGCTCCCCTGCCTTGGGCTGGTTGAACTGAGCAATCAGGCCCGGCAGGTAAAGCATGGAGGAAGCGAAGATGACGGGCACGACGCCGGCCATGTTCACCTTGATGGGAATGTAGGTGCTGGTTCCGCCAACCGTGCGGCGGCCAATCATGCGCTTCGCGTACTGCACCGGAACGCGGCGCTGCGACTGCTCGACGAAGACAACCAGCGCGACGGTTACCAAACCGATGGCCAGCACGATGAAGAACGTGCCAGGACCCTTCGAGTTCCAGATGGACCCCAACGAGGTGGGGAAGCCTGCAGCGATGGACGTGAAGATGAGCAGGGACATGCCGTTGCCCACGCCCTTCTCCGTGACCAGTTCGCCCATCCACATGATGAGGCCGGTACCGGCGGTCAGGGTGATGATGACGAGGATCGTGGTGACGATGCTGTCATCAGGAATGATTGGCAGGTTGCAGCCGGGCAACAATTGGCCCGAGCGGGCCAGCGACACCAAGGTGGTCGCATTCAAGAGGCCCAGCGCGATGGTGAGGTACCGGGTGTACTGGGTGAGCTTCGACTGGCCGGACGAGCCTTCCTCATACAGTTGCTGGAACCGGGGAATGACCACCCGGAGCAGCTGCACGATGATGCTCGCCGTGATGTACGGCATGATGCCGAGGGCGAAGATGGAAACCTGCAGCAAAGCGCCGCCGCTGAACAGGTTCACCAACTGGTAGATGCCCTGCGAGGTATCACCGGACTTCAAGCATTGCTGGACATTCTGGTAGTTCACACCAGGCGAGGGGATGAAAGCTCCCAAGCGGAAGATTGTGATGATTCCCAGCGTGAACAACAACTTGCGTCGCAAATCGGGCGTCCGAAACGCCCGTCCGAATGCGCTGAGCAAGCGTCCTCCTGAGTTTAAGTACAAGGATGTGGATGGGCTCAATGAAACCCAACAACCGAGTCTAGCCGCTTGTGACGCCGTCGTAATAATCGAGAGTCCACAACCACGAAAAAAATCCCGGCCTGCAGGGCCGAAGCCCCGCAAACCGGGATCTTTTCACAACGGGCTTTTGCCCCGCCGACTCTTAGAGAGCGGTGGTGCTTCCGCCTGCTGCAGCAATCTTTTCAGCCGCGCTGGAAGAGAATGCGTGGGCGGTGACGTCAACCTTGACGGTGATGTCGCCGGTGCCCAGCACCTTGACGGGCTGGTTCTTGCGAACGGCACCCTTCTCAACCAGGGACTCAACGGTGACAGCGCCACCTTCCGGGAACAGCTCGTTGAGCTTCTCCAGGTTCACAACCTGGAACTCAACCCGGAACGGGTTCTTGAAGCCGCGCAGCTTCGGCAGGCGCATGTGCAGCGGCAGCTGGCCGCCGGCAAAGCCAGCCTTTACCTGGTAGCGGGCCTTCGTACCCTTGGTACCGCGACCAGCGGTCTTACCCTTGGAGCCTTCACCACGACCAACACGGGTCTTGGCGGTCTTGGCACCCGGGGCGGGACGCAGGTGGTGGACCTTCAGAGCGTTCTGCTTCTCAGCAGCCTCTGCGGCGGTCTTGTTCTCTGCCATTACTTCGCCTCCTCAACATTCACGAGGTGCGGAACCGTGTTGAGCATGCCAACGGTCACGGCGTCGGCGTCACGGACAACGGTGTGTCCGATGCGCTTCAGGCCGAGGGACCGAAGGGTGTCGCGCTGGTTCTGCTTGGCGCCGATGACGCCCTTGATCTGGGTGATTTCCAACTTAGCGTCGGAAGGAGTCAGGTTCTTGGCCATGACTAGACACCTGCCTTCTGGTTCTGGAGCGCACGCACCAGGGCAACCGGAGCAACCTCGTCCAGCGGCAGGCCACGGCGGGCTGCCACGGAAGCGGGCTCTTCGAGCTGCTTCAGGGCGTCAACGGTCGCATGAACGATGTTGATCGCGTTGGAGGAACCGAGCGACTTGGAGAGGATGTCGTGGATACCCACGCACTCCAGTACTGCGCGGACCGGACCACCGGCGATAACACCGGTACCAGCGGAAGCCGGACGCAGCAGGACAACGCCTGCAGCAGCTTCACCCTGCACGCGGTGCGGGATGGTGCTGCCAACGCGCGGTACGCGGAAGAAGGACTTCTTGGCCTCTTCAACGCCCTTGGCGATAGCTGCGGGAACTTCCTTGGCCTTGCCGTAGCCAACGCCAACCAGACCGTTGCCGTCGCCGACGACGACGAGAGCGGTGAAGCTGAAGCGACGACCACCCTTGACGACCTTGGCAACGCGGTTGATGGTTACAACGCGCTCTACGAACTGGCTCTTCTCGGCCTCACGGCCGCCGTCGCGGCCACCACGGCCACCACGGTCGCCGCGGCCCTGGCCACGCTCGCCGCGCTCGCCACGACGTCCGCCGCGGCGGTCGTCGGTAGCGGCTGCGGTCTCAGTTGCTTCAGCAGCTGCAGCTTCAGTCACCTGAATGTCCTTTTCGTTGTTTTCAGCGGTCACAGTGCCAGCCCACCTTCGCGAGCACCGTCAGCGACGGCGGCGATGCGGCCGTGGTACTTGTTACCGCCACGGTCGAAGACAACAGCTTCGATGCCTGCAGCCTTGGCACGCTCGGCGACGAGTTCGCCAACGCGCTTGGCCTTGGCCGTCTTGTCACCGTCGAAAGCGCGGAGGTCGGCTTCGAGGGTGGAAGCCGAAGCCACGGTGACGCCCTTGCTGTCATCGACAACCTGGACGAACACGTGACGTGCCGAACGGTTGACGATCAGGCGGGGACGTACAGCCGTGCCCGTGATGCGCTTGCGGATACGAAGCTGGCGGCGGCTGCGTGCAGCAGACTTGCTCTTGTTCGAACGCTTCTTGTTAATTGCGATGGCCATGGTTTACTTACCAGCCTTTCCGACCTTGCGGCGGATGACTTCGCCGGCGTAACGGACACCCTTGCCCTTGTAGGGGTCGGGCTTGCGCAGCTTGCGAATGTTGGCAGCAACCTCGCCGACCTGCTGCTTGGAGATACCCGAAACAGAGAGCTTCGTGGGGCCCTCCACTGCGAAGGTGATGCCCTCGGGAGCCGAGACGTTGACCGGGTGGCTGTAGCCCAGAGCGAACTCCAAGTCAGCGCCCTTGGCCTGAACGCGGTAACCGGTACCGACGATTTCAAGCTTCTTCTCGTAGCCCTCGGTGACACCCTGGATCATGTTGGCGATCAGGGTGCGGGTCAGGCCGTGCAGCGAACGCGAGTTGCGCTCGTCGTTCGGGCGGGTAACCGTGAGGGTGTTCTCTTCGAGGGAAACCTCGATCGGGCTGGCAACAGTGTGGCTCAGCTCGCCCTTGGCACCCTTGATGCTGATGACGGAGCCATCGAGCTTGACCTCAACGCCGGCGGGAACGGTGATGGGGAGACGTCCAATACGTGACATTATTCTCTTCCTTTCCCGTTACCAGACGTAAGCGAGGACTTCGCCGCCCACGCCCTTCTTGCCGGCCTGCTTGTCAGTCAGGAGGCCGGAAGAGGTGGACAGGATTGCGATACCCAGGCCACCCAGCACGTGAGGCAGGTTGGTGGACTTCGCGTAAACGCGGAGACCCGGCTTGGAGATGCGGCGGACACCAGCGATCGAACGCTCGCGGTTCGGACCGAACTTGAGGTCGATGGTCAGCTTCTTGCCAACCTCGGCGTCCTCTTCCTTCCAGCCGGCGATGAAGCCTTCTGCCTTCAGGATGTCGGCAACGCGTGCCTTCAGCTTGCTGTACGGCATGGTCACGGAGTCGTGGTATGCCGAGTTTGCATTGCGCAGACGCGTAAGCATGTCTGCGACAGGATCTGTCATAGTCATTTGGGCTATAGCCCTTCCTCGTAATGGTTTCCGCTGCGCTTGCTCTCATGAGCCTGCGCTGCCGGACCTGTTACGTAGTTAGTTTTCAGTCTTGAACGGGAAACCAAGCGCCTTGAGCAGCGCGCGGCCTTCGTCGTCGGTCTTGGCGGTGGTGACGACCGTGATGTCCATACCGCGAACGCGATCGATGGAGTCCTGGTCGATTTCGTGGAACATAACCTGCTCGGTCAGACCGAAGGTGTAGTTGCCGTTGCCATCGAACTGCTTGCCGTTGAGGCCGCGGAAGTCACGGATACGCGGCAGTGCCAGCGATACCAGACGGTCCACGAATTCCCACATGCGGTCGCCACGCAGGGTTGCGTGTGCACCGATCGGCATGCCTTCGCGCAGCTTGAACTGTGCGATCGACTTGCGGGCCTTGGTTACCTGCGGCTTCTGGCCGGTGATCAGGGTGAGGTCGCGGACAGCGCCGTCGATCAGCTTGGAGTCCTTGGCGGCATCTCCAACACCCATGTTCACAACAACCTTCACCAGGCGGGGAACCTGGTTCACGTTCGCGTAGTTGAACTCGTCCTGCAGGGACTTCTTGATGGTCTCTGCGTACTTCGTCTTCAGACGCGGAACGATCTTCACTGGAGTCTCGAGAGTCTCAGTCATTAGATGTCCTTCCCGGTGGCCTTGGACACGCGGATACGAACGGTCTTGGTGCGGCCGTCCTTCTCAACGGTGTCGAGACGGAAACCAACGCGGGTCGGCTTCTTGGTCGACGGGTCTACCAGAGCAACGTTGGACACGTGGATCGGGGCTTCGACAACCTCGATGCCGCCGGTCTTGGTGCCGCGCTGGGACTGACCAACCTTGGTGTGCTTGGTGACGCGGTTGATGCCCTCGACCAACACGCGGTTGGTGTCCGGGAATACGCGCAGGACCTTGCCCTGCTTGCCGCGGTCGCCGCCGCGTTCCTGCTTGGCGCCGGTGATGACCTGAACCAGGTCACCCTTCTTGATCTTAGCCATGGACTAAAGCACCTCCGGGGCCAGCGAAACGATCTTCATGAACTTCTTGTCGCGAAGTTCACGACCAACCGGGCCGAAGATACGGGTACCGCGGGGGTCACCGTCGTTCTTCAGGATCACAGCTGCGTTCTCGTCAAACTTGATGTAGGAACCATCCGCACGGCGGCGTTCCTTCTTGGTACGAACGATGACAGCCTTGACGACGTCACCCTTCTTTACGTTGCCGCCAGGGATAGCGTCCTTGACGGTTGCGACGATGACGTCGCCAATGCCTGCGTAGCGACGGCCGGATCCACCGAGAACGCGAATGGTAAGGATTTCCTTAGCACCCGTGTTGTCGGCGACCTTGAGTCGCGACTCCTGCTGAATCAATTTTTACTCCTTGCGTCGCGCCGGTTCTCAGACCGAAATCATGCATACGGAATGAGCCTTGCGGAACGGTTGATCGGGGTGTCTCTGGACCTGCCTGGATTTTGCCAGAACAGGCCTAAACGCCCGTGCCACAAGCATCAGCTTCCCTTGCAGGAAAACCCTGCGCGGGGCAGTATGCAGTGGCACGATTGTTTACGAGGTGGTTGATGACGCACAAATGGCGCCATACAAACTCAAAATCTTAGCATGCTTCGAGGCCATACCATAACTGGCCGGAAAAGCGGAAGGGCCCGCGCTCCATAAGGAACGCGGACCCTTCCAGTAAGCCCCGCCGGGCATGCCCGGCGTCGGATTTACTTGGCCTTTTCGAGGATCTCCACCAGGCGGAACCGCTTGGTAGCGGACAGCGGGCGGGTCTCGGCGATCAGAACGAGGTCGCCGATGCCGGCGGTGTTCTGCTCGTCGTGAGCCTTGATCTTCGAGGTGCGGCGAATAACCTTGCCGTACAGAGCGTGCTTCACGCGGTCTTCAACCTCAACAACGATGGTCTTTTCCATCTTGTCGGAGACTACGTAGCCGCGACGCGTCTTACGGTAACCGCGCTGTTCAGCGCTGGCTGCTGCTTCCGTCACGTTTTCCTTCTCGCTCACTTGGCGTCCTCTCCAGCCTCAACCTCGGCAGCTTCTGCCTTGGCAGCCTTCTTGGACTTCTTTTCTTCCTTGGCTTCCACAACCGGTGCGGCAACCTCGGCACGAATGCCCAGCTCGCGCTCACGGAAAACGGTGTAGATGCGTGCGATGTCCTTCTTTACCGCGCGCAGACGACCGTGGTTCTCCAGCTGGCCGGTGGCGGACTGGAAACGCAGGTTGAACAGCTCTTCCTTGGACTTGCGGAGTTCTTCAACGAGACGCTCGTTGTCGAAACCGTCCAGCTGTGCGGGTGCGAGATCCTTCGACCCTACTGCCATTTCTATTCACCACCTTCGCGACGCACAATGCGTGCCTTCAACGGGAGCTTGTGGATTGCCAGGCGAAGGGCCTCGCGAGCTACCTCTTCATTGACACCGGAGAGTTCGAACAGAACCCGGCCCGGCTTGACGTTTGCGACCCACCATTCCGGAGAACCCTTACCGGAACCCATACGGGTTTCGGCAGGCTTCTTCGTCAGCGGACGGTCCGGGTAGATGTTGATCCAGACCTTACCGCCACGCTTGATGTGGCGGGTCATCGCGATACGGGCGGACTCGATCTGACGGTTGGTGACGTATGCCGGGCTCAGGGCCTGGATGCCGTACTCACCGAAAGTGACCTTGGTGCCACCCGTAGCAGCGCCGGAACGACCCGGGTGGTGCTGCTTACGGTGCTTGACTCGACGTGGGATAAGCATTTAAGCCTGTCCTCCTTCTGCTGCCGGAGCAGCAGCTTCAGCGGCCGGTGCTTCAACGGCAGCAGGTGCTGCCTCAGCTGCCGGACGGTCGTTACGACGACGGCGGTCGCCACCCGGGCGTCCCGGACGGTCTCCTCCACGGCCACGGGACGGAGCAGCAGCTGCCTGCTGTGCCAGTTCCTTGGCGGTGACGTCACCCTTGTAGATCCAAACCTTCACACCGATGCGGCCGAAGGTGGTCTTGGCTTCGTAGAAGCCGTAGTCGATGTTCGCGCGGAGGGTGTGCAGGGGCACACGGCCTTCGCGGTAGAACTCCGAGCGGGACATTTCTGCGCCACCCAGACGGCCGGAGCAAGCAACACGGATACCCTTGGCACCTGCGCGCTGTGCGGACTGCATGGCCTTCTTCATCGCACGGCGGAAAGCCACGCGGGAAGTCAGCTGCTCTGCGATGCCCTGGGCAACGAGCTGTGCTTCGATCTCCGGGTTCTTGACCTCGAGGATGTTCAGCTGGACCTGCTTGCCGGTGAGCTTTTCGAGCTCGCCGCGGATGCGGTCTGCTTCAGCGCCGCGGCGGCCGATGACGATGCCCGGACGTGCCGTGTGGATGTCCACGCGGACACGGTCCCGGGTGCGCTCGATCTCGACCTTGGCGATGCCGGCGCGCTCCATGCCGGTGGACATGAGCTGGCGGATCTTGATGTCCTCGCGGACGAAGTCCTTGTAGCGCTGTCCCGGCTTGTTGCTGTCAGCAAACCAGTGCGAAACGTGGTCGCTGGTGATGCCGAGTCGGAACCCGTGCGGGTTTACTTTCTGTCCCACTTAGCGAGCCTCCTCTTTCTCCGGGGTTGCGACGACCACGGTGATGTGGCTGGTCCGCTTCTTGATGCGGTAGGCGCGGCCCTGGGCACGCGGCTGGAACCGCTTCATGGTCGGGCCCTCATCAACGAATGCTTCGCTGATGAAGAGGTCACTGTCGTCGAATGCAACGCCGTCACGGTCCGCGAGGACGCGTGCGTTGGCCATTGCCGACTGAAGTACCTTGAATACCGGCTCCGAAGCTGCCTGCGGGGCAAACTTCAGAATTGCCAGAGCCTCATTCGCTTGCTTGCCACGAACAAGGTTGACGACGCGCCGGGCCTTCATAGGCGTTACGCGGATGTGACGCGCAATTGCCTTGGCTTCCATTGCTTTCCTTCTCTCGTCTAAGACGTAAGGTCAGGCGCCTTAGCGGCGCTTGCCCTTACGGTCGTCCTTAACATGGCCGCGGAATGTCCGCGTAGGAGCGAATTCGCCGAGCTTGTGCCCGACCATCGACTCAGTGACAAACACCGGGATGTGCTTGCGTCCGTCGTGTACGGCGATCGTGTGCCCGAGCATGTCGGGGATGATCATCGAACGGCGGGACCAGGTCTTGATGACGTTCTTGGTGCCCTTATCGTTTTCCCGTGCGACCTTCACAAAGAGGTGCTGGTCAACGAAAGGACCTTTTTTCAGGCTGCGTGGCATGTGTCCAGGCTCCTATCGCTTGTTCTTGCCAGTACGGCGGCGACGAACAATAAGCTTGTCGCTCTCTTTGTTCGGACGGCGGGTACGGCCCTCGGGCTTGCCGTTCGGGTTGACCGGGTGACGACCACCGGAAGTCTTACCTTCACCACCACCGTGCGGGTGGTCAACCGGGTTCATGGCTACACCACGGACGGTCGGGCGAACGCCCTTCCAGCGCATACGGCCGGCCTTGCCCCAGTTGATGTTCGACTGCTCGGCGTTGCCAACCTCGCCGACGGTTGCGCGGCAGCGCACGTCAACGTTGCGGATTTCGCCGGAGGGCAGGCGCAGCTGTGCGAAGCGGCCTTCCTTGGCGACGAGCTGAACCGAAGCACCTGCGGAGCGGGCCATCTTGGCGCCGCCACCCGGACGCAGTTCAACTGCGTGGATAACGGTACCAACCGGGATGTTGCGCAGCGGCAGGTTGTTGCCCGGCTTGATGTCAGCGTCGGGGCCAGCCTCGACGAAGTCACCCTGGGACAGCTTGTTCGGGGCGATGATGTAACGCTTGGTGCCATCAACGTAGTGCAGGAGGGCGATGCGAGCCGTGCGGTTCGGATCGTACTCGATTTCGGCAACGCGGGCGTTGATGCCGTCCTTGTCGTGACGACGGAAGTCGATCAGACGGTACTGGCGCTTGTGTCCGCCACCCTTGTGACGGGTGGTGATCTTACCGGTGTTGTTGCGGCCGCCGGTCTTGTGCAGCGGACGCAGCAACGACTTTTCCGGAGTCGACCGCGTGATTTCAGCAAAGTCGGCTACGCTCGAGCCACGACGGCCCGGGGTAGTCGGCTTGTATTTACGGATTCCCATAATTTATTTCCTCGTTAAAGTGGTCTCCGCTACGCGAGCGGACCGCCGAAGATGTCGATTGTGCCTTCTTTGAGGGTGACAATTGCACGCTTGGTGCTCTTGCGCTGTCCCCAGCCGAATTTGGTGCGCTTGCGCTTACCGGCACGGTTGATGGTGTTGATCGAGTCGACCTTGACGGAGAAGATCTTCTCCACGGCCAGCTTGATCTCGGTCTTGTTCGAGCGAGGGTCCACCAGGAAGGTGTACTTGCCTTCGTCGATCAGACCGTAGCTCTTTTCCGAAACGACGGGTGCAAGCACGACGTCGCGCGGGTCCTTGATGGTGGTTACGCTCACTTGGAGGCCTCCTCGTTCTTTGCCTTGTCAGCGACGAACGCATCGAAAGCAGCCTTGGTGAAGACCACGTCGTCGGAGATCAGCACGTCGTAGGTGTTCAGCTGGTCTGCGTACAGAACGTGAACATCTGCGAGGTTTCGCACGGACAGTGCGGCAACGTCTTCGGCGCGCTCGATCACAACGAGCAGGTTCTTGCGCTCGGAAACCGCACGCAGCGACGCCAGGGCTTCCTTGGCGGACGGCTTGGTGCCGGCAACCAGGGCCTCAATGACGTGAATGCGGCCGTTACGGGCGCGGTCAGACAGGGCGCCGCGGAGAGCAGCAGCCTTCATCTTCTTGGGGGTGCGCTGGCTGTAGTCGCGCGGGGTGGGACCGTGGACAATGCCACCGCCGGTCATGTGAGGAGCACGGATGGAACCCTGACGGGCGCGGCCGGTGCCCTTCTGCTTGAACGGCTTGCGACCTGCACCGGAAACCTCGGCGCGGGTCTTGGTCTTGTGGGTTCCCTGGCGGGCAGCAGCGAGCTGGGCGACGACAACCTGGTGCAGCAGGGGCACGTTGGTCTGGACGTCGAAGATCTCTGCAGGCAGGTCAACCTTGACAGTGCTAGTCATTGAACTAGGCTCCCTTCACGGCGGAACGTACGAGTACGACCTGGCCGCGGGCGCCGGGGACGGCACCCTTGATAAGGAGCAGCGACTTCTCAACGTCAACAGCGTGAACCGTGAGGTTCAGCGTGGTGTGACGAACGGCGCCCATGCGGCCGGCCATTTTCAGACCCTTGAAGACGCGGCTCGGGGTGGATGCGCCACCGATGGAGCCAGGCTTACGGTGGTTCTTGTGGGCACCGTGGGAAGCGCCAACACCGGAGAAGCCGTGACGCTTCATAACACCGGCAAAGCCCTTACCCTTGGAGGTGCCGACGACGTCGATCTTCTGGCCGGCTTCGAAGATCTCAACAGAGAGCTCCTGGCCCAGCTCGTAGGATGCGGCGTCTGCGGTACGCAGTTCGACGACGTGGCGGCGAGGAGTTACGCCTGCCTTCTCAAAGTGACCAGCCAGCGGCTTGGTGACCTTGCGGGGGTCGATCTGGCCGTAGCCGATCTGTACGGCGACGTAGCCATCGGACTCAGCGTTGCGGAGCTGGGTGATGACGTTGGAGTCAGCCTGGACAACAGTTACCGGGATGAGCTTGTTGTTCTCGTCCCAGACCTGGGTCATGCCGAGCTTCGTGCCCAGCAGGCCCTTTACGTTACGGGTTGCGGTCATAGTCTCTCAGCACCTCCCTAGAGCTTGATTTCGATGTTCACGTCGGCAGGCAGGTCGAGACGCATAAGCGAGTCAACGGCCTTCGGCGTGGGGTCGATGATGTCGATCAGACGCTTGTGAGTACGCATTTCGAAGTGCTCACGGCTGTCCTTGTACTTGTGAGGAGAGCGAATAACGCAGTAAACGTTCTTCTCCGTGGGCAGCGGCACCGGGCCGACTACCGTTGCGCCTGCGCGCGTGACCGTCTCAACGATCTTCCGCGCTGAAACATCAATGACCTCGTGGTCATATGACTTCAGCCGGATGCGGATTTTTTGTCCCGCCATGTCGCCTGACTCTCTTTCAGCTAGTGCTGCTCTAGTTAGGGCTGCTCTGTTTACTTACCTGTTGTTGTGGCCGCCGAAGCGTTTGAGGATTTACCACCACACGCCGCACAAGCTGAATCCGGATGATTCCGGGTTCCTCAACCTGCCGGCGCACCGACCCCCGCGGTCGGGCGTGTCGCGATTTTCACGCAAACTCGACCGCATTCCATGGGGTTCAGGGTTATGTTTGGGCTTCAGCTTGGACCCTGGCACCCGGCATTATCCGGATCGGGACGCGAAGAAGCGCTTGAACAACTCATCCAGTATGCCGGAAATCGGAGCCGATGGCTAATCGGGCCTCTTCAGCCCATTGCCACAGCCGAGCCGCGGTATGGATGATAGGTGAATGACCGTCCAGGATACGGGTTCCGTGGAAGACCTTGCCGCGCGCCTTCGTCCTGGATTCACGCTCGGCGTCGCATCAGCCGCGTTCCAGATCGAAGGCTCCCTTAACACTGACGGCCGCGGCCCGTCGGGTTGGGACGCCTTCTCGGAAAAGCCGGGAGCAATTGTCGACGGCGGCTCCCCCGCCATTGCTTGCGACCACTACAACCGCGCCGACCAGGACATCGCCCTGTTGCAGGAGCTCGGGGTGGACTCGTACCGTTTCTCCTTGTCCTGGCCAAGGATCCAGCCTGATGGCCAGGGATCCATCAACCAGCGGGGCCTGGATTTCTATGACCGCTTGATCGACAAGCTGCTCGCCGCCGGGATCTCACCCATGGTCACGCTCTACCACTGGGACACTCCCCTTCCACTGGAGCACGCCGGTGGCTGGTTGAACCGGCAGACGGCCTTGCGCTTTGCCGCCTACAGCGCCATCGTGGCAGAGCGGTTCGCCGACCGGGTGGACGCGTGGGTCACAGTCAACGAACCGGTGTCAGTCACGTTGCAGGGATATGCCCTGGGGGCACACGCGCCAGGGCACCAACTCCTCTTCGATTGCCTGCCCGCGGCCCACCACCAACTCCTTGGCCATGGCATGGCCGTGCAGGCACTGCGCGCCGCAGGCGTTTCCGGACAGATCGGCATTTCCAACATGCACTCCCCCGTCCGTCCTGCCACCAGCAAGCTCTCCGACCGGCTCATGGCCGAAGCCCTGGACCTGATCCTCAACCGCATCTACGCCGATGCCATCCTGCTGGGCCAATACCCCAAGCCACATTTCGCGCTGTGGCCCTGGTTCCGTTCCCTGGGTCCGGTCAAGGACGGCGACCTCGCCGTGATCGCCCAGCCGCTGGACTTCTACGGCGTGAATTACTACTACCCCATCAAGGTGGCCTCCGGCCGCGGACCGGCAGAGATACCCACCGGCACGGCCGAGGAAATGGTGAACGTCCCCTTCCATCTGGCCGCCTACCAGGAATACCCGGTCACGGGATTCGGCTGGCCCGAGGCCCCCGAGCAATTGGCAACCCTGCTTCAGGAAATGAAAGAGCGGTACGGGGCGTCGCTCCCGCCCATCTACATCACCGAAGGAGGTGCCAGCTTTCCGGAACCGGACCACGTCAGCGGCCCGGTCCAGGACACCGACCGGATTACCTATCTGGCAGAGCACCTGGGCCATGCCCTTACAGCGACGGGACCAGGCGGGCAAGCCGCTGGCGTGGACCTTCGCGGCTATTACGTGTGGACGTTGCTGGACAATTTCGAATGGGCCGCCGGGTATTCCCAGCGCTTCGGATTGGTTCACGTGGACTTCGAAACCCTGGAACGGACGCCCAAGGAATCGTTCCATTGGCTCAGGGCACTGGAGCGCGCCCGGAGGCACCACGCTTAACCCGATCGGGTTAAAACGCTACTTGTTCTTATTGGCCCTGTTGATGCGCTTGGCCCGGTCGATCTCATTCCGGAAGTACTTGCGACCCCACAGGACGGCTCCGCCGATGCCAACAACGATGACCAGGAAAATCAGGAATTCCATGCTGATCCTTTCTACCCAAGCAAGACTATCCGACTCCCTCCCCGCCACGCCCACTGCCACCGGAGGCAGTGCGATCGGATGGACGGGGTCCGCGGTTCAACCGCCAGACGGCGAGGACAATCAGGGCAACGGCCACGAGTGCCAGCAGGGCAAAGGCGTATGACCTCAAGGCCCACATGACGCTCGCGGCCACCCCGGCTGCGCCCCACGCCGTGAAGAGCCTTTCGGACAGCAGCAGTCCCACGCCCAGGAGTGCGGCGTGGGCCGCCAGGACATAGACCTGCTGCGGGGGCGTTCCGCCGAAAATGGTAGCCACTGAACTGAGCGACAAGAATCCGGAGGCAACGCCCAGCCGCAGGATGGCGTCTCTCCGGTGGCCCCGCAAATAGCGCACCCCTGCCAAAACACCTGCGGTAACCACGTACCACTGCGCCAGCCAGAACCAATCCGGCCGTGCGCCGTCCACGAACAGCAGCGCCCGCTGAAAACCGACAAGAGCTACAAAAGCAGCAATTTCCGCCACCAAGTGCCTCTGATGCGGCACTTCCGCCGCAGCGATGCCGCCGGCGATTGCCAGCAGGAACGCGCCCGCCAGTGCCGTGGAGTCGTAGGCCAAGCCCACCGCTGCCGCTGCCAGGTACGCCACCAGCGCGGTCGCGGCCAGCGATACCCGCCTTCCCGGCTGGCCGCTCAGGTTGAGGCCGCCAAACCAGCGGAGGCCGTACAGCAGGGACCCTATGCCCACTCCCCCAACGAGCCACGGCAGGAAGTCGGCCCACGGACTCGATACTCCCGCATCGAGCAAACCCCCGACGGCGGTCACGGCACCCACCAAGGCGGTGGGCGCCGCGCCCGCATAGAAGGTGGGTATTGATTCCAGGTGGGATGCAGCGAAGAAGACAATCGCCACGGCCAGGACAGCAACACCCACCATGGCCGGCGGAGGATCCACAGTGGCCAAGCAAGCAGTGCCGGCGAACACCACAGCCGAGACGAACCACAGCCAACGGTCCGCGCCTCCGGTGCCACGGCTAGGACGGCCGCGCAGCAACGTCTTTGCGAGCGTCACCACCATGGCGCATGCCAGCAGGAGAACCGGAACCTGAAACCTGTCCAACACCGCGTGGTGCAGGAACGTGCTGGATGGGAAGTCCAGGAATGGCCCCGCGAAAACCACCATCAAGGTGACCACCGCCAGTCCGGGATACAGTGCCACCGCAGCGCCCAGCGTCCAGCGCACCATCAACGACGCGAGGCCAGCGAGTGCCAAGCCCAGCAGCAGCACCCAACGGCCGCCGCCGTCGAAATCGCCAACCAGGAGGTAGGCGAGCGGCAGTCCGGCCTGGAGGCCCAGCGTGGACCAGAGAGCAACCCGTTGGAAGGGAAGGTCATTAAGCCTGCGATGCGCCAGGCAATGCGTGATGAGCTGCAGGAAAGCGACCAACCCGAGCGCCAACCACGGCACCGCCGTCGAATCGGCAACGTCCGCGGCAACAAGCGTCACCATGGCCGCCGATGCTACGCGGACCGCCACGAGGTAGGCTCCGCGAACCCGTTTGGTCTGAGCCAGTGCGGCCATGATGCAGCCGTAGGCAAGGAGGATGCCGAGCATGATTTCGACATCCCTCACATAGCCTGCCCGGAGCAGCAGCAAGGCCACGGACGCCGACGCGAAGATCCACGCGTTCCGGTGGCTGCGCAGTGCTATCGAGCAAGTTGCCGCTGCGAGGGTGGTCACGATAGCCGCAGCACCGGGCTGCCAACCACCGTACGCCGTGAGGGCGGGCAGCCGTGTTGCAACATTGAGTGAGATGGTTGCCACCGCCATCGCTGCCAGGAGAACACCCACATCCGCGGTGACTGTTTGGAGTGAGGTTCCGCGTCGCCCGGCCACCAGGACCACCAGCATTTGCCCGGCCAGGACCCACACCACGAGGGAAGCCACTGTCACGTCCTCACCAGCGAGGCTCAGGGCCCACCCGTGCCCCTGCAGATCAGCGTAGGCCGATGCAACGAGGATTGTGCCCGCGGCACGGGAAAGCCACCAGTAGACACTCCGGTGCAACGAGACGGGAAGGCGCAGGGCCGTAGCCACCAGATAAGCGGTAATCGCCAGCAACACAAGATTGGCGGCTCCGCGGGAGACAACAGCGGCGGAAACCAGCAAAGCAACCATGCCTGCACCTGGTGCAAGGAGCTCGCCGATGGTCAGGCGCCAAGGGGTCCGGCTTTCTCCGGTCATTGGTGGCACCACCACCCGGGGGAAGGCCATCCATCCCGAGGCTAGCCCCGCGAACAGCAGCGCCAACACTCCGGAAACCAGCACGGCGTGTCCCGGAAGATGCTCCAGGACGGCAAGAACCAGCAATCCGAGAGCCGCAGCACAGCCGAAGAGTCCGGTACTTGCCCGCGCCGCGACCACGCCAAAGCGCCCTCGCTCAAGGACAGCACTCAGTACTTGCTGCACTCCGGCCACCACCACGAACGCCAGCAGGGTCAGCGACACGCGTTCCTGGTGGCCCACGAGCACCCCGGCCACGACTGCGGGGACGGCAAAGGTGAATGCAATGCGCCCAGCCAGCACCAGGCACCTGCCAAGGAATCCACGGGCAACTGCCGCGAGCGCAAACCAGTAGGTCCCAGTGGCGCCCAGCATCAGAGCCAACGGCCAGGCGCCCAGCAGGTAAGCGAGCACGAGCGAAACGCCAAGCACCGCGGCCGGCGCGAAAGCGACGCCTTGCCGCAGCCTCCACCCCAGCACCATCGCCGTGGGCAGCACAACCAGGACAGGTATGTACACGGGCAAGTCGAAGTCCCCTATGCCAAGCACCACCGTCAAGACCAAGGCTATAAGGAGTTGAAGTCCCAGGCAGGAAACGGCGTCGTTCCACCACGTCCTCGGCGTGATCGCCTGACCGGCGTATGACATCCCGATCGCTTGGACACCCAGGCAGGCAACGGCCGCCAGCACGGCCAAGCTGACGTCCGAGGTGCCGTCCCACACCAAGGCAATGATTGCGAGCGTGAACGCTGCACGCGCGGCGAAGAAGTGCCCTCTCCGGTATCGAACCGCGGGGACCAGCATCATCACCGCAAAGTAGATGCCGCAGATGGCCATGACCAACGGGTACTCCCCCTTGGCCAGGGCGTTTGGCGTGACCGTTGCGGCCAGCCCTACTGCCGGAACCACAAAGGGATGGAGCGCCATGAGGGGTTGCATATACAGCGACGGTATCCAACGCGGACGGACCAGTGCGAAGAGTGTCAGGAGGATCGCCACACCCACCAGGGCAACGAAGTACCACACCAAGGCTCCGCCAAG
Source organism: Paenarthrobacter sp. NPDC089988 (assembly GCF_044748465.1). NCBI lineage: Bacteria > Bacillati > Actinomycetota > Actinomycetes > Micrococcales > Micrococcaceae > Paenarthrobacter > Paenarthrobacter sp. NPDC089988. The sequence continues at coordinate 71,239 of NZ_JBIVGD010000002.1, read as the reverse complement.
CACGGACACACCGGACCAGGCGGTGGACACCACGAAACTCAGGGAAAGCCAGGCCAGCACTTTGTTATTCAGGCGCACGGCCGCAAACACGTAGGCGCAGGTACCAAGCAAGGATGTGGCCAGCCATGCGAGCGGACCGTTGTGTAGCGCAAAGTTGTACATCGCCAACCCTGTGATCGGCACCAGGGCCAGGCCGGTACCGGTGAACGCCATGGCGGCTGGACGAAGCCGGGGAACGCGGGGGTGAAGGACCAAACCCGTCACGTAAAACAGGACCGTGATCCCCCACAGGGCAACGAACCTGAACATCTCCGGCAGGCTGGTACCCACGAAGAGCGCACCCGCAGCCACCAGCAGCAGGCTTGCCACGTAGAGAGTGATGTTGATGTTCTGGCGGTCACGCTTGTCCTTGCGTGCGGCCGCCTCCTCCGCGCTTTCGGGACGGACAGGTGCGGGTGGCAGCAGCGGCTGTGCTGGAAGAACGGACGACGGCGGCGCCATGGTTTGCGCTGCAAACCCCGCCTGTGCGGTTTGTTTCGGCCGCATCGGCTGCGCGGGTTGCCACGAATCCATCGGCGGGACTGGCTGAGTAGGCGGATGGGGACCCGTTGTCGGCCCGGGCAGTCCCGGCGGTGAGGTCCGTGTTCCCGCCCCGCCAGGAATCGGGCTGGCCGAGGCAACCCGGACGGCCTGCGTCTTGGCCAGTGCATCGCGCCAACCAGCCATATGGCCGGCGAGATAGCCTGCACGGTAGGCGCCGCCGTCGTCCGCTTGCTGCGCGGATCCCTTGGGAGACTGCCCGCGTCCATGTACCAGGCCCAGGACGAATCCGCCAGCAGCGACCAGCGCCAGGAACAACAAGCCCCAGATTGTGCCAAGGAATCCGTACACGGCAGCTCCCAACTGTGCCCGGGCACGGCTGTTTGCACAGGCCTTGCCGCATTAATCAAGACGATGGACTAATCATAGCAAAGAAGAACCCCACCGCCGAGGCGATGGGGTTCTTCTTTGGGTTGCTTCCGAAGCGGAAGCGCCCCCGATCTACAAGCAGAAACTACTTGATGATCTTGGTAACACGTCCCGAACCAACGGTGCGGCCACCTTCACGGATAGCGAAGCCGAGGCCCTCTTCCATTGCGATCGGCTGGATGAGCTCAACGGTCATCTCAGTGTTGTCGCCAGGCATAACCATTTCCGTGCCCTCGGGCAGGGTGATAACGCCGGTAACGTCCGTCGTACGGAAGTAGAACTGCGGGCGGTAGTTCGAGTAGAACGGGTTGTGACGTCCGCCTTCGTCCTTGGAGAGGATGTAGACGTTTGCCTCGAAGTCGGTGTGCGGGGTGATGGAACCCGGCTTGACGACAACCTGGCCACGCTCGACATCGTCGCGCTTGAGGCCACGGAGCAGAAGGCCACAGTTCTCGCCGGCCCATGCTTCGTCGAGCTGCTTGTGGAACATCTCGATACCGGTAACCGTGGTCTTCTGGATCGGGCGGATGCCGACGATCTCAACCTCGGAGTTGATGGCGAGGGTACCACGCTCGGCGCGGCCCGTAACAACGGTGCCACGGCCGGTGATGGTGAAGACGTCTTCGATCGGCATCAGGAACGGCTTGTCGCGGTCACGTACGGGGTCCGGAACGGACTCGTCGACAGCTGCCATCAGGTCCTGGACGGACTTGACCCAAACCGGGTCGCCTTCCAGAGCCTTCAGACCGGAAACGCGAACAACGGGAGCGTCGTCGCCATCGAAGCCCTGCGAGCTCAGGAGCTCACGAACTTCCATTTCGACGAGGTCGAGGAGTTCCTCGTCCTCAACCATGTCCGACTTGTTCAGTGCGACCAGCAGGTAGGGAACACCAACCTGGCGGGCGAGCAGAACGTGCTCACGGGTCTGAGCCATCGGACCATCGGTAGCGGCAACCACGAGGATTGCGCCGTCCATCTGGGCAGCACCGGTGATCATGTTCTTGATGTAGTCAGCGTGACCCGGGGCGTCAACGTGTGCGTAGTGACGCTTCTCGGTCTGGTACTCCACGTGGGAGATGTTGATGGTAATACCGCGCTGGCGCTCTTCCGGAGCAGAGTCGATGGACGCGAAGTCGCGCTGCTCGTTGAGATCCGGGTACTGGTCGTACAGCACCTTGGAAATGGCGGCAGTCAGCGTCGTCTTACCGTGGTCAACGTGACCGATGGTGCCGATGTTGACGTGCGGCTTAGTCCGCTCGAACTTTGCCTTTGCCACAGGTTCCTCCTAGAACGATTTCAAGTGACGTGCTCCTCGGCCGCGCTTTTCGCGGCAGAAACTCTAGCAAGTCTACTTGGGGGCTTGGTTTTGGTGAAATTTCAGATTCAGGAACCAATCTTAGTTCCTGGACTCTGTTCGCGCAGGGGGCCGGGCCACGACCTTCGCCGTGGCCCCGCCACTCACGCTGAGATGCCTTCCCGGGACCGGAATTGCACCGTTACCGGGTGATTACTCGCCGCGGGTCTTCTGGATGATCTCGTCGGCAACAGCCTTCGGGACCTCCGCGTAGCTGTCGAACGTCATCGAGTACACGGCGCGACCCTGGGTCTTGGACCGGAGGTCACCGATGTAGCCGAACATTTCGGACAGCGGCACGTTCGCACGGACCACCTTCACGCCTGCAGCATCTTCCATCGACTGGATCATGCCACGGCGGGAGTTGAGGTCACCGATGACGTCGCCCATGTATTCCTCAGGGGTACGTACTTCGACGGCCATCAGCGGTTCGAGCAGGACGGGGTTGGCCTTGCGGGCACCTTCCTTGAACACCTGGGAACCGGCGATCTTGAACGCCATTTCCGAGGAGTCGACGTCGTGGTAAGCGCCGTCGATCAGGCTGGCCTTGACGCCTACCATCGGGTAGCCGGCAAGGATACCGAACTGCATGGCATCCTGGATACCAGCGTCAACGGAGGGGATGTATTCACGCGGAATACGGCCACCGGTGACCTTGTTTTCGAACTCGTAGAAGGTACCGTCCGTGGTTTCCAGGGGCTCGAAGGAGACCTGGACCTTTGCGAACTGACCCGAACCACCAGTCTGCTTCTTGTGGGTGTAGTCAACCTTCTCCACAGCGCGCTTGATGGTTTCGCGGTAAGCAACCTGCGGCTTGCCGACGTTGGCCTCAACCTTGAATTCGCGGCGCATACGGTCAACGAGGATGTCCAGGTGGAGTTCACCCATACCCGCGATGACGGTCTGGCCGGTTTCTTCGTTGAGGGAGACCTGGAAGGTCGGGTCCTCAGCGGAGAGCTTCTGGATAGCCGTGGAGAGCTTCTCCTGGTCACCCTTGGTGTTCGGCTCGATCGCAACAGAGATCACGGGCTCCGGGAAGCTCATGGACTCGAGGACGATCTGGTTTGCGGGATCGCACAGGGTGTCACCGGTGGTGGTGTCCTTCAGGCCGATCGCTGCGTAGATGTGGCCGGCGGTAGCGCCCTCAACAGGCATTTCCTTGTTGGCGTGCATCTGGAAGAGCTTGCCGATGCGCTCCTTCTTGCCCTTGGTGGAGTTGACCACCTGCGCACCGGAGTCCACGTGACCGGAGTACACGCGGACGAAGGTGAGCTGGCCGAAGAAGGGGTGTGCCGCGATCTTGAACGCAAGAGCGGAGAACGGCTCGTCGGCGGAAGGCTTACGGGTCAGTTCCTTCTCTTCGTCGCGGGGATCGTGGCCGATCATCGCGGGGACGTCGAGCGGGTTCGGCAGGAAGTCCACAACAGCGTCGAGCATCGGCTGGACACCGCGGTTCTTGAACGCAGAACCACAGAAGACCGGGTAGAGCTCGGAGTTGATGGTCATCTTGCGGATGCCGGCCTTGAGCTCTTCGAGGGTGAGTTCTTCACCTTCGAGGTACTTCTCCATGAGTTCCTCGGAAGCCTCTGCAACAGTCTCAACGAGCTGTGCGCGGTATTCCTCGGCCTTCTCCTTGAGGTCGGCAGGAATTTCCTGGACCTCGTAGGAAGCGCCCATGGTCACGTCACCCTTGGCGTCGCCCGGCCAAACCAGTGCGCGCATTTCAAGGAGGTCAACGACGCCAACAAAGTCGTTCTCGGCACCGATCGGCAGCTGCATGACCAGCGGCTTGGCACCAAGGCGGGAAACGATGGTGTCAACGGTGAAGTAGAAGTCAGCGCCGAGCTTGTCCATTTTGTTGACGAAGCAGATACGCGGAACGTTGTACTTGTCGGCCTGGCGCCATACAGTCTCGGACTGCGGCTCCACGCCTTCCTTGCCGTCGAACACGGCAACTGCACCGTCGAGGACGCGCAGGGAGCGCTCAACCTCAACCGTGAAGTCCACGTGGCCCGGGGTGTCGATGATGTTGATCTGGTTCTTGTTCCAGAAACAGGTCACGGCCGCGGACGTGATGGTGATGCCGCGTTCCTTTTCCTGTTCCATCCAGTCGGTCGTCGAAGCGCCGTCGTGCGTTTCGCCGATCTTGTGGTTCACACCCGTGTAGAACAGGATGCGCTCGGTAGTGGTGGTCTTGCCGGCATCGATGTGGGCCATGATGCCGATATTGCGGACCTTGTTAAGGTCGGTAAGCACGTCCTGTGCCACGGGGTCTCCCTTTCGGATGGACTACACGTTCGCCGCCGGCTCGGTCGAGCCGGCGGCGTCCGGGAAGTTTTACCAGCGGTAGTGTGCGAAGGCCTTGTTGGACTCGGCCATCTTGTGGGTGTCTTCGCGACGCTTCACAGCGGCACCGAGACCGTTCGACGCATCCAGGATTTCGTTCTGGAGACGCTCGGTCATCGTCTTTTCGCGGCGGGCCTTGGAGTAGCCCACGAGCCAACGCAGAGCGAGGGCGGTGGAGCGACCCGGCTTGACCTCAACCGGAACCTGGTAGGTGGCGCCACCAACACGGCGGGAGCGCACCTCGAGGGAAGGCTTGACGTTGTCCATGGCCTTCTTCAGGGCTGCGACGGGGTCGCCGCCCGTCTTGGCGCGGGCACCTTCAAGGGCACCGTAGACGATGCGCTCTGCGGTGGACTTCTTGCCGTCGATGAGGACCTTGTTGATCAGCTGGGTGACCAACGGGGAGCCGTAAACGGGATCTGAAACGAGCGGCCGCTTGGGGGCCGGACCCTTGCGAGGCATATTACTTCTTCTCCATCTTTGCGCCGTAGCGGCTGCGGGCCTGCTTGCGGTTCTTGACACCCTGGGTGTCAAGGGCGCCGCGGACAATCTTGTAACGGACACCCGGGAGGTCCTTCACACGACCACCACGGACGAGCACGATGGAGTGCTCCTGCAGGTTGTGGCCAACACCGGGGATGTAGGCGGTAACTTCCACACCACCGTTGAGGCGCACACGTGCGACCTTACGAAGAGCCGAGTTCGGCTTCTTCGGGGTGGTGGTGTAAACGCGGGTGCAAACACCGCGGCGCATCGGGCTGCCCTTCAGCGCGGGAGCCTTGGTCTTGGAGACCTTCGGCGTGCGGCCCTTGCGGACCAGCTGGTTAATCGTAGGCACTTTCGTGTTCTCCGTTTGTTTGATCTCTGCCCCCACACACAGGCGCCAGCCGGTGCTCAGTGGGAACTTTGGCGTTGCTCTCGCGGCCAGCCGGAACTCCCGGTAGGCGTGCAAAAGTGCGGCATTCGTTGCGCAAGTTGCCCGCAACCCGGAAACAAGCTCCACCCAACATCATGAGAACAAAACCAAAATGATGCTGCGGCGGCCATCATCCACTGCCACACAGAACAATTACCAAAAGTCTAGCACGGCTTGATCCGGCACCTTAATCGGGTGTATGGAGGACGGCGGCGGCAGGGGGCCGCCGCCGTCGTGGTCTCCTCCTCCGCCTCACCGGACAGGCCAACGCGTTAACGGGCCAGGCCCCGCACTCGATGAGTGCGGGGCCTGGCCTTCAGTCAATGACTACTGCCGGTTATTTCAGCGGAAGTCGTTGCCGAGATCGTAGTCATCCAGCGGGATGGCGTGGAACTCGGGAGCACCGTCGCCGCCCAGGGCGTCATAGGAGAAGTCGGTGAAAGCGCTGGGGCCCGTGAACAGGCTTGCCTTCGCTTCTTCCGTCGGCTCCACAGTGACCTGCGTGTAGCGCGGCAGACCCGTACCAGCCGGGATGAGCTTACCGATGATGACGTTTTCCTTGAGGCCGAGCAACGGATCGCTCTTGCCTTCCATGGCCGCCTGCGTCAGGACGCGGGTGGTCTCCTGGAAGGAAGCTGCCGACAGCCAGGACTCGGTAGCCAAGGAAGCCTTGGTGATACCCATAAGTTCCGGACGGCCGGAAGCCGGTGCCTTGCCCTCGGACACGACGCGGCGGTTCTCATCCTCGAAGCGGGCGCGCTCTGCCAGCTCACCGGGGAGCAGCTCGGAGTCGCCGGACTCGATGACGGTCACGCGGCGCAGCATCTGGCGGACAATGACCTCCACGTGCTTGTCGTGGATACCAATACCCTGGCTGCGGTACACGCCCTGCACTTCGTCCACGAGGAACTTCTGTGCGGCACGCGGACCCATGATGCGCAGAACCTGCTTCGGGTCCACCGGACCGTTGATCAGCTTCTGTCCGACGCTAACGTGGTCGCCGTCCTCGATGAGGAGGCGGGACCGGCGCAGTACCGGGTAGGCGATCTCTTCGGAGCCATCGTCCGGAGTGATCACCAGGCGCATCTGACGCTCGGACTCTTCGATGGTGATGCGTCCGGCTGCTTCCGCAATCGGTGCCACACCCTTCGGAGTACGGGCTTCGAACAGTTCCTGGATACGGGGCAGACCCTGGGTGATGTCATCGCCACCACCTGCGGAAACAGCACCACCGGTGTGGAACGTACGCATGGTCAGCTGGGTACCGGGCTCACCGATGGACTGTGCGGCGATGATGCCCACGGCCTCGCCGATGTCCACGGTCTTGCCGGTGGCCAGCGAACGGCCGTAGCAAAGCGCACAGGTGCCCACCTTGGACTCACACGTGAGTACGGAGCGGACCTTGACCTCGGTGATGCCGGCAGCCAGCAGCTGGTCGATGACGACGTCGCCGCAGTCGGTGCCTGCAGGTGCCAGGACGTTGCCCTCGGCATCGACGACGTCGACGGCCAGGGTACGTGCGTAGGCGCTGTTCTCGACGTTCTCGTCCAGGACCAACTCACCGTTGGAGTCCGGAACGGCGATCGGCGTGACCAGGCCGCGCTCGGTACCGCAGTCCTCTTCGCGGACAATGACGTCCTGCGAAACGTCCACCAGACGACGGGTCAGGTAACCCGAGTTGGCGGTACGGAGAGCGGTATCGGCCAGACCCTTACGGGCACCGTGCGTGGCGATGAAGTATTCCAGCACCGACAGGCCCTCGCGGTAGGAGGACTTGATGGGGCGCGGGATGATCTCACCCTTCGGGTTGGCCACAAGACCACGGATACCCGCGATCTGGCGGACCTGCATCCAGTTACCACGTGCGCCGGAGGACACCATGCGGTTGATGGTGTTCATCGGGGACAGGCTGTCGCGCATTGCCTGGGCGATCTCGTTGGTTGCCTTGTTCCAGATCTCGATCAGTTCCTGGCGACGCTCGTCGTCGTCGATCAGGCCCTTGTCGTACTGGCCCTGGATCTTGGCAGCCATGTTCTCGTAACCGGCCAGGATGCCCGGCTTGGTGTCCGGAACCTCGATGTCGGAGATTGCCACCGTGACACCCGAACGGGTTGCCCAGTAGAAACCGGCATCCTTCAGGTTGTCCAGCGTGGCAGCCGTTACTACCTTCGGGTAGCGCTCGGCGAGGTCATTGACGATCCGGGACAGTTCGCCCTTGTCCGCAACAGCCTCGACCCAGGGGTAATCCTCAGGCAGCGTCTGGTTGAAGATAACCTGGCCCAGGGAGGTTTCAACGAGCGCCGGCTGGCCGGGCTCCCAACCTTCCGGAGCTTCCCAACCTGCGTAGGGAACGAAGTCCTCCAGGCGGATCTTGACCTGGGAGTTCAGATGAAGATCGCGGGCGTCGTAGGCCATGATGGCCTCGGACACCGAGGAGAACACGCGGCCCTCGCCGGCGGAGCCGACGCGCTTGGTGGTCAGGTGGTACAGGCCGATGATCATATCCTGCGACGGCAGGGTCACCGGACGTCCATCGGACGGCTTCAGGATGTTGTTCGAGGACAGCATCAGGATGCGGGCTTCGGCCTGGGCTTCCGGGCTCAGCGGCAGGTGGACTGCCATCTGGTCGCCGTCGAAGTCAGCGTTGAAGGCGCCACAAACCAGCGGGTGAAGCTGGATTGCCTTGCCTTCCACAAGCTGCGGTTCGAAGGCCTGGATGCCGAGGCGGTGAAGGGTAGGTGCACGGTTGAGCAGCACCGGGTGTTCGGTGATGATCTCTTCCAGCACGTCCCAGACCTGCGGACGGTAACGCTCAACCATGCGCTTTGCCGACTTGATGTTCTGGGCGTGGTTGAGGTCAACCAGGCGCTTCATCACGAACGGCTTGAAGAGCTCCAGGGCCATCTGCTTGGGCAGGCCACACTGGTGCAGCTTCAGCTGCGGGCCGACGACGATGACCGAACGGCCGGAGTAGTCAACACGCTTGCCCAGGAGGTTCTGGCGGAAACGGCCCTGCTTGCCCTTGAGCATGTCGCTCAGGGACTTCAGCGGACGGTTGCCCGGACCCGTGACGGGACGGCCACGACGGCCGTTGTCGAAGAGGCTGTCAACAGCTTCCTGAAGCATGCGCTTCTCGTTGTTGACGATGATCTCCGGGGCGCCGAGGTCAAGCAGTCGCTTGAGTCGGTTGTTGCGGTTGATCACACGGCGGTAGAGGTCGTTGAGGTCGGAGGTCGCGAAGCGGCCACCGTCCAACTGGACCATCGGGCGCAGTTCCGGCGGGATCACCGGGACGGCGTCGAGAACCATGCCGAGCGGGCTGTTGTTGGTGGTCAGGAATGCGTTGACAACCTTGAGGCGCTTGAGCGCACGGGTCTTGCGCTGGCCCTTGCCGTTCTGGATGGTGTCTCGCAGCGACTCGGCCTCAGCCTGCATGTCGAAGGTTTCAAGGCGCTTCTTGATCGCCTCTGCACCCATGGAGCCCTCGAAGTACATGCCGTAGCGGTCACGCAGTTCGCGGTACAGGCCTTCGTCGCCTTCGAGGTCGGCAACCTTGAGGTTCTTGAAGCGGTCCCAGACCTGCTCAAGGCGCTCGATGTCGGCGTCGGCACGCTTGCGGACGTTCGCCATCTGGCGGTCAGCGGAGTCGCGGGCCTTCTTCTTGTCTGCACCCTTGGCACCCTCGCCCTCAAGACGGGCAAGCTCGTCTTCAAGGTCGCGGGCAATCGTGGCGATGTCGCTGTCGCGGTTGTCCACCATCTGCTTCTTCTCAAGGTCATGCTCGACCTGGAGGTTGGGCAGTTCAGCGTGCCGGTTTTCCTCGTCAACGCTGGTGATCATGTAGGCAGCGAAGTAGATGACCTTCTCAAGGTCCTTCGGAGCCAGGTCCAGGAGGTAGCCAAGGCGCGACGGAACGCCCTTGAAGTACCAGATGTGGGTTACGGGAGCGGCGAGCTCGATGTGGCCCATGCGCTCACGGCGTACCTTGGCGCGAGTGACTTCCACGCCACAACGCTCACAGATGATGCCCTTGAAGCGGACACGCTTGTACTTGCCGCAGTAGCATTCCCAGTCGCGGGAAGGTCCGAAGATCTTCTCGCAGAAAAGACCGTCCTTCTCAGGCTTGAGAGTGCGGTAGTTGATGGTTTCCGGCTTCTTGACCTCACCGTATGACCAACCACGGATGTCTTCCGCGGTGGCGAGGCCGATCTGCATGAGGCCGAAGGAGGATTCGCTGGACATATGGTCCCTGTTCTCTCTTGTTCTCTAAATTCTGAAGTCTTGGTTACGGAAAGAGGGAGCTGCCCGGCAGGCGGCATTCTTGGTGCCGCCTGCCGGAACGGCTGCTAGACCTCTTCTACGGAACTGGGCTCTGCACGAGACAGATCGATGCCCAGTTCCTCCGCAGCCGTGAAGACTGCGTCATCAGAGTCACGCATTTCGATCGTGGTTCCGTCGGTGGAAAGAACTTCCACGTTCAGGCACAACGACTGCATTTCCTTGATCAAGACCTTGAAGGACTCCGGAACGCCAGGCTCAGGGATGTTCTCGCCCTTGACGATGGCTTCGTAGACCTTCACGCGGCCGTGGATATCATCCGACTTGATCGTGAGGAGTTCCTGAAGGGTGTAGGCGGCGCCGTATGCTTCGAGCGCCCACACTTCCATTTCACCGAAGCGCTGGCCACCGAACTGTGCCTTACCACCCAGCGGCTGCTGCGTGATCATGGAGTACGGACCGGTGGAACGTGCGTGGATCTTGTCGTCCACCAGGTGGTGGAGCTTCAGGATGTACATGTAACCGACGGAGATCGGGTCCGGGAACGGCTCGCCGGAGCGGCCGTCGAACAGACGGGTCTTTCCGGAGGAGTCGATCAGGCGGTCGCCGTCGCGCGTCACGTTGGTGGAATCGAGCAGGCCCGTGATTTCCTCTTCGCGGGCGCCATCGAACACCGGGGTGGCAACGGTGGTCTGGCCGGTTTCACGGGGCAGGTTCGGGAGGTTCTTGACCCACTCCGGCTCGCCTTCGATCTTCCAGCCGGTCTTGGCAACCCAACCGAGGTGGGTTTCCAGGACCTGTCCAACGTTCATACGGCCCGGAACACCAAGCGGGTTCAAGACGATGTCCACCGGGGTACCGTCCGCAAGGAAGGGCATGTCCTCGACCGGAAGGATCTTGGAGATAACACCCTTGTTGCCGTGGCGGCCGGCGAGCTTGTCGCCGTCGGTGATCTTACGCTTGGCTGCAACGTAGACGCGGACCAGCTGGTTCACGCCCGGGGGCAGCTCGTCGTCGTTGTCGCGGTCGAAGACGCGGACGCCGATGACCGTACCGGACTCGCCGTGGGGAACCTTCAGGGAGGTGTCACGGACTTCGCGGGACTTCTCACCGAAGATGGCGCGGAGCAGGCGCTCTTCCGGGGTCAGTTCGGTTTCACCCTTCGGGGTGACCTTGCCTACCAGGATGTCGCCGGCTTCAACCTCGGCACCGATGTGGATGATGCCGCGCTCGTCGAGACCTGCAAGGACTTCCTCGGACACGTTCGGGATGTCACGGGTGATTTCCTCGGCACCAAGCTTGGTGTCGCGGGCATCGATCTCGTGCTCCTCGATGTGGATGGAGGAAAGGACGTCCTCGGCGACGATGCGCTGGGACAGGATGATGGCGTCCTCGAAGTTGTGGCCTTCCCAGGACATGAATGCCACGAGGAGGTTCTTGCCGAGGGCGAGTTCACCCTGGTCCGTCGCGGGACCGTCAGCGATGATGCCGCCAACTTCCAGGCGCTGGCCTTCGTTGACCAGGACGCGGTGGTTGTAGCAGTTGCCCTGGTTGGAGCGGGCGAACTTGTTGATGCGGTAGTTGGTTTCCGTGCCGTCATCGTTGATCATCACAACGAGCTCGGCGGAAACCTCGGTGACCACACCGGCCTTCTTCGCGATGACCACGTCACCGGCGTCGACTGCTGCGGCGCGCTCCATGCCGGTGCCCACGAACGGAGCCTCGGAACGGACCAGCGGCACAGCCTGGCGCTGCATGTTGGCACCCATGAGTGCGCGGTTGGCGTCGTCGTGCTCCAGGAACGGGATCAGGGCAGTTGCCACGGACACCATCTGGCGCGGGGAAACGTCCATGAACTGGACATCTGCAGCGGGAACCAGAACCGGCTCGCCTCCACCACCACGGGCACGGACAAGGACGGTCTCCTCGGAGAAGCGCTTGTCAGCGTCCAGCGGAGCGTTGGCCTGTGCGATCAGGACCTCGGCCTCGTCGTCGGCAGTCAGGTATTCGACGTCGTCGGAAACCACACCGTTGGAAACCTTGCGGTAAGGGGTCTCAATGAAGCCGAACGGGTTGATGCGGCCGTAGGAAGCCAACGAACCGATCAGACCAATGTTCGGGCCTTCAGGGGTTTCGATGGGGCACATACGTCCGTAGTGGGACGGGTGGACGTCCCGGACTTCCATGCCTGCACGGTCACGGGACAGACCACCCGGGCCAAGGGCCGAAAGACGGCGCTTGTGGGTCAAACCCGACAGCGGGTTGTTCTGGTCCATGAACTGCGACAGCTGGGACGTTCCGAAGAACTCCTTGATGGCTGCCACAACCGGACGGATGTTGATCAGGGTCTGCGGCGTGATGGCCTCGACGTCCTGCGTGGTCATGCGTTCGCGGACGACGCGTTCCATGCGGGACAGGCCGGTGCGGACCTGGTTCTCGATCAGTTCGCCAACGGCGCGGATGCGACGGTTGCCGAAGTGGTCGATGTCATCGATCTCGACGCGGAGCTCGTGGTCTTCGCCATCGCGCTTGCCCATGATGGTCTTCTCGCCGGCGTGCAGCGCGACGAGGAACTTGATCATGGCAACGATGTCTTCGACGTGCAGGACCGAAGCTTCCTTGTCGCCAAGGGAGCGGTCGATGCCGAGCTTGCGGTTGATCTTGTAACGGCCAACCTTGGCGAGGTCGTAACGCTTCGGGTTGAAGTACAGGTTGTCCAGCAGGGACTGGGCAGCCTCGACTGTGGGCGGCTCGCCCGGACGCAGCTTGCGGTAGATGTCCAAAAGCGCGTCTTCGCGGGTTTCGGTGGCGTCCTTCTCCAGCGTTGCGCGCATGGAGTCGTACTGGCCGAACTCTTCCAGGATCTGGCCTTCGGTCCAGCCGAGGGCCTTCAGCAGTACCGTGACGGACTGCTTGCGCTTGCGGTCGAGGCGAACGCCGACCTGGTCGCGCTTGTCGATTTCGAGCTCGAACCAAGCACCACGCGAGGGGATGATCTTCGCGGTGAAGATGTCCTTGTCGCTGGTCTTGTCGGCAGCGCGCTCGAAGTAAGCGCCGGGCGAACGGACCAGCTGGGAAACAACAACACGCTCGGTGCCGTTGACCACGAAGGTTCCCCTTTCGGTCATGAGCGGGAAGTCGCCCATGAACACGGTCTGCTGCTTGATTTCGCCCGTGTTGTTGTTCATGAACTCGGCCTTGACGTACAAGGGAGCCGAGTAGGTGGCGTCACGGTCTTTGCATTCGGCCATGGTGTACTTCGGGTCAGCGAACTCCGGCTCGGAGAAGCTCAGGGACATGGTGCCCTGGAAGTCCTCGATCGGGGAGATCTCTTCGAAGATGTCGGCAAGTCCGGAGGTGGTGGCGACGCTGAGGTCGCCCTCCTCGACAGCCTTCGCTACCCGCGCCTGCCAGCGTTCGTTTCCGACCAGCCAGTCAAAGCTGTCTGTCTGCAGGGCGAGAAGATTCGGAACATCAAGGGGTTCGTGAATCTTTGCGAATGAGAGGCGGCGGGTGGCACCATCGGTGCTTGCCGTGTTAGCGGTTTCGTTATTAGAGGTGCTCGAGGCGACCAAGAGGGATCCTTCCACAGACCTTCAGGCGTTTTCAGATCTCCCCCGTTTGCATGTTGCGGAGTGCTCCGCAGCATACTTAATCCGGTTCCGCTATATGACCCGGACCCAGCCCTGCAAAAGGCATTTGCACGCTATGGACGGCATGCCAATTGACGCAGCTGAGAGGTAAAGCCCACCGCTATATGAAGGCTGAAGGTTAACAGGGAAGACGCAAATATCTACAATACGGCAAAGCAGCCTTCCTGTCTACCCCAGATCGTCCGTGAATGCAAGCACCGTTGCTGCAGGCACCTAAGCCCTGGAATGCCGCGGCGCCCACATTCGTTGGAACGGATACCTGCGCACGCACCCCGCGATAGCCTTGCAGTAACACCACCGGACTGGAAGAGAGACCATGACCACCTCCGCTGACGACAATGACGTTGTCATCCTTGCCGCTTCCCGGACTCCGCAGGGCCGCCTCAACGGGCAGCTGGCGGGATTCACCGCCGTCGACCTTGGCGCCCACGCCATTACAGCCGCCCTGGCGTCCAGCGGCGTCAAAGCCGAACAGGTGGACGCCGTGATCATGGGCCAGGTCCTGCAAGCCGGCGCGGGCCAGAATCCCGCCCGGCAGAGCGCGATCGCGGCCGGTGTCGGCTGGAACATCCCTGCCGTGACCATCAACAAGGTGTGCCTCTCCGGGCTGACGGCCGTCATTGACGCTGCCCGGATGATCCGCAGCGGCGATGCCACGGTAGTGGTGGCCGGCGGGCAGGAATCCATGACGCGTGCCCCGCACCTGCTGCCGGGCTCACGCCAGGGGTGGACCTATGGCTCCATCCAGGCCCTGGATGCCGCCGCGCACGATGGCCTCACGGATGCCTTCGACGGCCAGTCCATGGGTCTCTCCACGGAATCCAAGAACGTGACCCTCGGCATCGACCGCCGCGCCCAGGACGAGGTGGCTGCCGCTTCCCACCAACGCGCCGCCGCTGCGGCCGCGGACGGAATTTTCGACGTCGAGATCGCTGCGGTAAGCGTCAAGCAGCGCAAGGGGGATCCGCTGGTCCTCACCACGGACGAAGGCATCCGCCCCAACACCACCATCGAAACCCTGGCTCCGCTGAAGGCAGCCTTCGCCACGGACGGCACCATCACGGCGGGCAACTCCTCTCCCCTGTCCGACGGCGCCTCCGCACTGGTGCTGGCGAGCCGCCGCTTCGCACGGGACAACGGCCTGGACTACCTCGCCGTCGTGGGCAAGCCGGGCCAGGTGGCCGGGCCGGACAATTCCCTCCATTCGCAGCCGTCCAACGCAATTGCGCAGGCCTTGAAGAAGGCAGGCTGGACCGCGGAGGACCTTGACTTCATCGAGATCAACGAGGCCTTCGGCTCGGTGGCCGTCCAGTCGCTCAAGGACCTGCAGTACCCGCTGGAGAAGTGCAACATCCACGGCGGCGCCATCGCCCTTGGCCACCCCATCGGCGCATCAGGTGCCCGTCTTGCCCTGCATGCGGCCCACGAACTCAAGCGCCGGGGAACCGGCAAGGCCGCAGTTTCCCTGTGCGGCGGTGGAGGCCAGGGCGAGGCCCTCCTGCTGTACCGTGACTGAAGCCCAGGCGACTGACACTCCAGCAACTAAGAAGGACCCAAGCCCATGAGCCAGACAGCCAACGGAGCGGAGCGCTTCCTCGAGGATGCCGCCGCACGCGGACTGGAGGTGGACGTCGTCGAACGTCCCGCCGCCCGCAGCCTTGAAGAGGCGGCCGGAATCCTGGGCATCAGCCCCGGAGACATCGTCAAGTCCCTCGTGGTCAAGCACCGGGACGGCAGCTTCCTGTTCGCCCTGATTCCGGGCGACCGGCAGATCTCCTGGCCCAAGCTGCGGGCGTTGGTGGGCGTGAACAAGCTCTCGCTGCCGCACGCGGACGTGGCCCTTGCCGCGACCGGCTACGAACGGGGAACCATCACTCCCCTGGGCAGCACCACCGCGTGGCCGGTCTACGCGGATGCGACCATCACGGGACGGCGGATCTCCATGGGCGCCGGGGCGCACGGCCGCAGCGCCTTCGTGGACGCGGACGCCCTCACGTCCGCGCTCAACGCCACCGTAGCGGACATCAGCGAACCCAACTGATCATTCCCAAGTAGGGGACAGGACCTGCTCCATTGAGCGCTCATTGGAGCAGGTCCTGCCAGCCAGTCCCAGACCAGCCACTGTCAAGACTCACAGTTGGGTTGGGTGGGCACACGGGCGTGTTAATAGCAGGAAGCCCCGCCCGGCGAACCGGACGGGGCTTCCCCAAGCAGAACGAGTTACTTGATGGTAACCGTTGCGCCAGCTTCTTCGAGCTGAGCCTTGGCCTTCTCTGCGGCTTCCTTGTTGGCGCCTTCGAGAACAGCCTTCGGTGCACCGTCAACCAGGTCCTTGGCTTCCTTGAGGCCGAGGGAAGTGATGGCGCGAACTTCCTTGATCACTGCGATCTTCTTGTCGCCAGCAGCTTCGAGGATGACGTCGAATTCGGTCTTCTCTTCAGCAGCTTCAGCGGCACCGCCGGCAGCGGGGCCAGCAACTGCAACAGCAGCAGCCGTAACTTCGAAGGTCTCTTCGAAGAGCTTGACGAACTCGGAGAGCTCGATGATGGTCAGTTCCTTGAAAGCTTCAATGAGCTCTTCGTTGCTGAGCTTCGCCATGGTGGCGTCCTTCCATTAGGTGGTGCGGATCCGGACTCTGCCGCTCCATGCACCGGAGTTTGATTGGGGGGAGAACTTAGTTCTCTTCGGTTGCGGCTTCAGCAGCTTCGGCCGGAGCCGCAGCTTCCTCTGCAGCAGCCTCTTCAGCGGCCGGTGCTTCTTCAGCGGCCGGAGCAGGTGCGCCGCCCTCTTCTTCAAGCTTGAGGCGCAGGGCATCGATGATGCGTGCAGCAGCGGATGCAGGAGCCTTGAGGACACCGGCAACACGTGCAAGCTGGAACTCGCGGGACTCAAGGGCAGCCAGTGCGGCAACACCCTCAGAGTCAAGTGCCTTGCCTTCGAACAGACCGGTCTTGATGACCAGCTGCTTGTTGGCCTTGGCAAAGTCCGTAAGGCTCTTGGCAGCAGCAACGGCGTCGCCCTTGATGAAGGCGATCGCAGTGGGGCCGGAAAGCTGACCGTCGAATGCGTCGACACCAGCTTCCTTGGCTGCGATGGCGCTCAGGGTGTTCTTGACGACCGAGAACTTGGTGTCCTGGCCGAGAGCAACACGGAGTTCCTTGAGCTGCGCAACAGAGAGCCCACGGTATTCGGTCAGGACAGCCGCGGTCGATTCCTTGAAATCGTTGGTGATCTCTGCAACTGCGGAGACCTTGCTAGGCGTTGTCATAACCCTCCTTCCGGGGAATAAAGCCGGCCTTCCGGGTCCCCGCTCATGAGAGCTAAAACTAAAAACGCCCCGCGCAGATGCACGGGGCTTGGCTCAACACAGCTTGGCTGTGGAGACTCAACTCGTTCACCTGCGTTGGCCGCCCTATGTCAGGGTCCTTCGTCAAGGAATTCACCTTGTTCTCACGGGCGTGGCTACAGAGTTGAGCTGTGCTCGAAAGGGTGGATTCCCATCAACCGACGGTCTTTGGTACTTCAAGATTACGGGAGAGTGTTCAGCAAACCAAATCGGGGCCTGGATCCCTAGTCCGATGATGTGACCTTGGGTGCCCGATCCGGAAGTTCCTTCTGCCACAGACCGGTGACTCCCGCCGTCGTGAACCCCAATTGCTTGTTCACGGTGAGGAGGTAGCGGTTCTCCGGTGCATTCCAGGTGTAGATCACCCGGGCATCCGGGAACTGCTCGCTCAGGCGTTCCATGTTGGCCACCTTGATGAGCAGGCCCAGCTTGTTCCCCCGGTGTTCCTGCAGCACCAAGGTATCGTCCTGGAACACCACGTCCTGGCGATGCGCCAGGACACTGATGGTGGTCAGGCCCACCAGTCGACCGGACGCGAGATGTTCGACGGCGGTCACCACCGTTCGCCGGCCCTGCGCCAAGGCGGCGTCTTCCGTTTCGCGCAGGACGCCGACGTCGAAAACCATCCCGGGACTCCCGGCTGCAGGATCCTGCTCCTCGTCGTCGCCATGGACTACCTCGCCGGCTGCATTCTCAAGCTCGGCGACTGCCTCCAGCCACGGAGCGGGGCAGCGGTCCGTCCAGTGGTGCAGGGCGTAACGGCCGGCGTTCGTCTCCTCTGCCTCGGCCTGGAGATCGGCTACCAGCTTGGTATCAAGCGGAAGGATGCAGGAGCTGAACTGCTCAATGTGCTGCAGGGTATAACCCGCGCGCTGGGCAAAATCCACTTCCCGGCTGCTGACGGGGACAAACCCCGGGCCGCTGCCCGGGATCAATTGGTCCTCGGGGATCTCGGTCAGGGACGTCGCCGGATGGTTGGTGTCCACCAGGATCATGGTGCGTCCCTCCGCGCGGGCCAGTTGCTCGGCCGCGTCCAGCAGCTGGCGGCCAACGCCTTGCCGTTGGTATTCGGGAAGGATGTCCAGGGTGAACTCGGCGAGGTCCATGTTGTCCATCAAGGGAAGGGCGATGTCCACGGTACCCACGATCTCACCGTCGATCTTGGCCACCAGGATGATCTGGCGCTCATAGGGGTCGGAAAACTCCAGCAGTTTCTCCAAGGGCGTGTACGCGAGGTCGTCGCTCCCCCACGTCTGCATGCGTACTCGCCGGCCAACTTCCACCGCGTCCAGGAAATCCTTGGCATCGGGGCTGTCCAGGTTATCCGGCACCCACACTTGCTCCACCTGAACGGTTTTCGCCTCGTCTACAGTCATCCCAGCCGTTTCTGCCATTCGCCTTCAAAGCCGGAAGGCTTGAATCCCAAGGCGATATTAATGGCCAGCATATGCCGGTTTTCACTGGCGTTCCATGTCATCACCCGGGTGGCGTCCGGCCACGTAACTCCGGTCTGGCGGAGATTGGCGATCTTCACCAACATGCCCAGCCGGTGCCCACGGTGTCCGGGTGCCACCAGGGTGTCTTCCTGGTAGATCACGGCCGGCGCTTCCGCACGGTGGATCAGCACAGTGTAGGCAGCCAACTCTCCCGAAGCTTCATGCTGCGCCGCCGCGATGATCGCATCGATGCCGCTTGACCGCCATGTTGCTTCCTCTTGCCGCACGCGGGCGGTGTCCCACTCCTCGCCCTCCCACCCCAATCCAGCGATGGGAACCTCGGTGCTCATCAGGCTTTTCAAGGCAGCGAACGCGTCCACCAGCGCATCCGGACACCTGTCCCGCCAAGCGATGACGCTGTAGCCCTGCGCTAACGGCAGGGCCCGGGACTCAAGAGCGGCCAAGAGTTCCCCGTCAGGAGGCAGTGACAGCGTGCTGTTGCTCTCCACCTGCTCCAGCGAATAGCCATGGCGTACGGCGAAACGGGTGGCGTCGGACTCCAGCGGGAATCCACCGCTGCCCGACTTCGCTTCCAACAACGGAACGCCGGGCACGATGGGCGCTCCACAATAGCCGTCGAAGGACACCCGGTCCCGCGCACGGGCTGTATCTTCCAGGTGTTCCAGGATCGCCGTCCCAATGCCTCGCCGCCGGTAGCCGGCGTCCACCAGCACGTCCACGCCCGCCGTCGTCGTATTCTCGCTCAAGGGAAGCGTCAGCGTACCGCTGCCCACCACGGTGCCGCCGAGCCGTGCGAGGTACACGTGGCGTTCTTCGTATTCGTTGCCGAGCCAGAACATGATGTCCTCGGCGAGAGTGGGTGCCCGGTCGGCGTTCCCCCACAGCGCGGTTTCATGGGCTACACGCATCCGGTGGAAGGCCAGGAAGTCGGCCGACGCCTCAGTCTCAGGGCTCGCGGGAACGCCGATGCGCCCAACCACGAGCGCGCTGCCGTTTGGAGCGTTCGACGACGTCACGCCCCACAGCCTATGGCCCGGCCTTGGGCGGGACAAGACCATGGTGGGAATGAGAAAGGACCGCCCGGCAAAAGCCGGACGGTCCTTTCAGAGCCAAGCTCCGCGAAGCTTACGCCTCGGTGAGAACCTTGGTGACGTTCGGGTCAACGGTGATGCCCGGGCCGAACGTGGTGGCGACGGTAGCCTTCTGGATGTAGCGGCCCTTGGAAGCGGACGGCTTCAAACGAAGCACCTCTTCCAGTGCTGCTGCGTAGTTCTCGGCCAGCTTGATGGCGTCGAAGGAAACCTTGCCGATGATGAAGTGCAGGTTCGAGTGCTTGTCGACGCGGAAGTCGATCTTGCCGCCCTTGATGTCGTTGACAGCCTTGGTGACATCCGGGGTAACCGTACCGGTCTTCGGGTTCGGCATGAGGTTACGCGGGCCGAGGACCTTACCGAGGCGGCCAACCTTGCCCATGAGGTCAGGGGTGGCAACGGCTGCGTCGAAGTCGGTCCAGCCGCCTGCGATCTTTTCGATCAGGTCATCGGAACCAACGAAGTCGGCGCCGGCTGCGATTGCTGCCTCAGCCTTGTCACCGGTTGCGAAAACCAGGACACGGGCGGTCTTGCCGGTGCCGTGGGGGAGGTTGACCGTACCGCGGACCATCTGGTCAGCCTTGCGGGGGTCAACGCCGAGGCGGAAAGCGACCTCAACCGTTGCGTCGAACTTGGACGGGTTGATTTCCTTTGCCAGGCTGATGGCCTCGAACGGGGCGTAGACCTTGTCTGCCTCGATCTTGGCTACGGCTGCCTCATATGCTTTGCTGCGCTTTGCCATGCTGCTTGTTTCTCCTTGTGCAGTTGTGGTCTGCGGACCGCGCTGGGCCCTGCCACAGTCGTGGATCCGGCAAGGATCCTGCGACATTTCAATGTTTCAGATGCCGGTTGCCCGGCGGGTGAAGGCTGTATTAGCCCTCGACGGTGATGCCCATGGAGCGGGCAGTGCCGGCGATGATCTTGGCTGCTGCCGCGATGTCGTTGGCGTTGAGGTCTTCCATCTTGGTGGAAGCAATTTCCTCGACCTGTGCCTGGGTCAGCTTGGCAACCTTCACGGTGTGCGGGGTAGCGGAACCCTTGGCAACGCCTGCAGCCTTCTTGATGAGCTCTGCAGCCGGCGGGGTCTTGGTGATGAAGGTGAAGGAACGGTCTTCGTAGACCGTGATTTCCACCGGGATAACGTTTCCGCGCTGGGATTCCGTAGCAGCGTTGTACGCCTTGCAGAATTCCATGATGTTGACACCGTGCTGGCCAAGCGCAGGACCGATCGGCGGAGCCGGGTTGGCGGCACCTGCCTGGATCTGCAGCTTGATGAGGCCGGTGACCTTCTTCTTGGGAGCCAATGTAGGGTCCTTCTCTCAATAGCTTCCTGGGGCACAGGAGCGCGTCCCAGGTTGGTGGCCGCCATGGCAAGGCGGCCGGCCGCTTCCGGACCGCTAAGCAGGCGGCCGGGAGCGAAATCTTTGAATCAACTAAATCTTGGTGACCTGGTTGAAGGCGAGCGTAACCGGGGTTTCGCGTTCGAAGATCGAAACCAGCACCACGAGGGTCTGCGACTCGGGCTTGATCTCGGAAATCGTAGCGGGAAGGGTCTCGAACGGACCTTCCTTGACGATGACGGACTCGCCGACCTCGAAGTCGACGGCCACGGGAGCCTGCTGCTGCTTGTTGACCGGCTTGCCCTTCTCAGCCTGCTCTTCTTCGAAGACCGGGGCGAGCATGGAGAAGACTTCGTCCAGGCGCAGCGGCACGGGGTTGTGGGCGTTGCCCACGAAGCCGGTGACACCGGGGGTGTGGCGAACGGCGCCCCAGGAAGCATCCGTCAGGTCCATGCGGACCAGGACGTAGCCGGGGATGCGCACGCGGTTGATCACCTTGCGCTGCGCGTTCTTGATCTCCACGACCTCTTCCATGGGGACCTGGATTTCGAAGATGTAATCTTCCATGTCCAGGGTCTGGATACGGGTCTCGAGGTTGGCCTTCACGCGGTTCTCGTAGCCGGCGTAGGAGTGGATGACGTACCAGTCACCTTCCTGGCGGCGCAGCTTGGACTTGAACTCCTCGGCGGGGTCCACCGGTGCGGCAGCGGCAGCGGCTTCCAGGGAAACGCCTTCCGCTTCGTCGTCGCTGTCTGCTTCGTCGCCGTCCGACTCATCGTCGGATTCGTCGTCTACGTCAGCCTCGAAAGCCTCTTCGGAATCGTCGACGTCGGCAGTTTCGGGTGCAGCGGAATCGACCTCGGACTCGTCCGCAGCAGCGGTCGTGTTCTCTTCGGTCCCATCCAGCTCAGTCTCGTTTACCTCGAGCTCCTGCTCAGACACTTGGTCTCCTGCTTCCTCATTGCCTAACATGCCTATTTAAATGGCTCAATTCCGCAAGCCCCGCAAAATCCCTGCTTCCAGGGGTTTCACATGGCTTGCGGACAGATCCGCTTAGCGGTCCGTAGCGCCTGACCCTCCGAAGACCCAGCTGACACCTGTGCCGAAGGCAAGATCCAGGAGAGTCACGATGACCATCATGATGACGACGAACACCAGCACCACGAGCGTGTAGTTGATCAGTTCTTTACGGGTCGGAGCGACAACCTTCTTCAGCTCGCCGATGACCTGGCGGACGAAGAGAGCGATCCGGGCAAAGAAACCGGCTTCGGCTTTCTTGGCAGGACGGCCCTTCGAGCTGCTGGCAGCTGTTTCGGTCACCTGGTCCTCACTCACCTTGAAAAGTCGTTGACCCGGCCCTGATCAGAGCCATGGTTGCTGCGCTAGTCCCGGCGTTTCCGCCGGAACAGCCTGCGCAGGGCAGACAGGACTCGAACCTGCAACCTGCGGTTTTGGAGACCGCTGCGCTACCAATTGCGCCACTACCCTATGGATCGAATCCATGTTTCAGGCCGCACAACAGCCTGTGATGCTTTTCAACACCGGTGAACCAGTCTACGCAAGAATTTCGCGATAGTCGAACCGGCTCGATTCCGGGGCTTCCGGCGTGTTGCATGCGCTGTGACCAGCACCATCAGTCACATTGCCTGCCACTCACCCGGGAGCTCCGCAGAACAGCATAAGGTAGTTTACGTCGAATCCCATCATCCAGCCCACGAGCTGCCTGCGAAGAACGGTACATAGATGTCTGCCGGAACACCTGCCGCCCGCATTTCACAACGAATCTCCGCCATTGCCGAGTCCGCCACCCTTGCCGTTGATGCCAAGGCCAAGGCACTGAAGGCCGCGGGCCGCCCCGTGATTGGCTTCGGTGCCGGTGAACCCGACTTCCCCACCCCGGATTACATTGTGCAGGCTGCCATCGAGGCCGCCAGCCAGCCGAAGTACCACCGGTACTCCCCCGCGTCCGGTCTCCCCGAGCTGAAGAAGGCCATTGCGGACAAGACACTGCGCGACTCCGGATACCAGGTGGACCCGTCCCAGGTCCTGGTGACCAACGGCGGCAAGCAGGCCGTGTACAACACCTTCGCCACCCTGGTTGATCCGGGCGACGAAGTCATCATCCCCACCCCGTTCTGGACCACTTACCCGGAAGCCATCCGCCTGGCTGGCGGCGTTCCCGTGGAGGTTTTCGCCGGCCCGGAGCAGGGCTACCTGGTGACCGTTGAGCAGCTTGAAGCAGCGGTCACGGACAAGACCAAGATCCTGTTGTTCGTCTCCCCGTCCAACCCGACCGGCGCCGTGTACAGCCCGGAGCAGGTTGCTGAGATCGGCAAGTGGGCCGCGGCCAAGGGCCTGTGGGTTGTCACCGATGAGATCTATGAGCACCTGACCTACGACGGCGTGGAATTCACCTCCATCGCCACTGCCGCTCCCGAACTGGGCGACCGCGTGGTGATCCTCAACGGCGTGGCCAAGACCTACGCCATGACTGGTTGGCGCGTGGGCTGGATGATCGGCCCGGCAGATGTCATCAAGGCTGCCACCAACCTGCAGTCGCACGCGACGTCGAACGTTTCCAACATCATGCAGGTGGCCGCTGCGGCCGCCCTCACGGGCCCGCTGACCGCCGTCGACGAGATGAAGGTCGCCTTTGACCGTCGCCGCAAGGCGATCGTGGCCGGCCTGAACGCGATTGACGGCGTGGAATGCCCGACGCCGACCGGCGCCTTCTACGTGTACGCGGACGTCCGCGGGCTGCTGGGCAAGGAATTCGAAACCTCCAACGGTACGGCCCGCCCGACGACGTCGGCAGAGCTTGCCGCACTCATCCTGGACGAGGTTGAGGTTGCCGTGGTCCCCGGCGAGGCCTTCGGTCCGTCCGGCTACGTCCGCTTGTCCTACGCCCTGGGCGACGACGACCTCGCCGAAGGTGTGCGGCGCATCCAGGAATTCCTGGGCAAGGCCAAGTAGCGACACTTCACCGAAACGCTCTTCCACCTCGTTTGGTGGAAGAGCGTTTCTGTTTAAGGGCGAATCGGTGAGAGAGGGTTGCCGAAAAGGGGGCGTTTGGTGAGAGAGCGTCCGGGGTGGGGCGGGGCCGGGGTGGGGAGGTGGGGTGGGATGTGTGGGGTGGGGTGGGGGTGGGGTGGGGAATTGCTTAGAGGAGGCGGCGTTCGGCGGCCCACTTGGTGAGTTCGTGGCGGCTGGAGAGCTGGAGTTTCCGGAGTACCGCGGAGACGTGCGTCTCCACGGTCTTGATGGAAATGAACAGTTCCTTGGCCACTTCCTTGTAGCTGTAACCGCGGGCGATCAGGCGCATGACTTCCAGTTCGCGGGCGGACAGCTTGTCCAGCTCATCGTCTGCGATGTCCGCCGGGGCCGTCCCGAAGGCGTCCAGCACAAACCCTGCCAACCGGGGCGAGAAGACGGCGTCACCATCGGCCACGCGGATCACGGCATCCGAAATCTCGGCACCGGAAATGGTCTTGGTGACATACCCGCGCGCACCGGCACGGATCACGGCCACCACGTCCTCCGCGGCGTCGGACACGCTGAGCGCCAGGAAGCTCGTGGAGCCCAGCAAGACAGCGGAGCCCGCGATGACTTCGCGCCCGCCGCCGCCCAGGCCTCCGGGAAGGTGGACATCGAGCAGGACCACCTCGGGCCGGGTCTCGGCTATCACGGCGATGGCCTGCTCCACGGTGCCGGCCTCGCCCACCACGTGCATCCTCTGGTCGAGATCGGCCTTCAACCCGGACCGGAAGATGGTGTGGTCATCCACGATCACCACGCGCACGCTCCGCCCGGTGCCGTCCTGGAGGGTATTGTTCATGGCTTGGTCTCTCCGTTCCTCGAGTCGCCGTTCTCGGCGGTGGCCGCGGGGAGCGCCAGGCGGACCTCCGTGCCGTCGGCACTGCTGATGATCTTGGCGGTGCCGCCGTGGCGTTTCATGCGGCCAATAATGGATTCCTTGACGCCCATGCGGTCCTCCGGCACGGCGTCGGGGTCGAATCCGGGACCACGGTCCTTGACGAAGACTTCCGTACCACCTGCCGTGCTTTCCAAATAGACCGACACCGTCCCGCCGCCGTGGCGCGCCGCATTGAGCATCGCCTCCCTGGCGGCCTGGACAAGGGCCTCATGCCTGTCGGTCATCTCCGTGTCGCCAACGGTCACCACCTCCACGGCATGGCCGTGCGCGTCCTCGACTTCGGCGGCGACTGCCTTGATCCGCTCGGCCAGGAGTCCTGATTCCTTGGTGGAATCGCTGAAGAGCCACGAGCGCAGCTCGCGTTCCTGGGCTCTCGCCAGGCGGACCACGTCCTGCTCGGAACCGGCCCTTCGCTGGATGAGAGCGAGCGTCTGCAGGACGGAGTCGTGGAGGTGCGCGGCAATCTCGGCGCGCTCGGTTTCCCGGACCCGTCCTGCACGTTCCGTCTCCAGGTCCTTCCAGAACTTCAGGCCCCAAGGGAGCAGTACCAGGGCCACACCGCCCAGCACGGCCACCGAAGCAAGGAGCGCGAGCCATGTCTGCTCCCAGGACCCCGAGCCGGAAACCATCACCAGGACCCCGGCCACCACCAGGGCCAGGCCTGCCGCCAGGCGGACCCAGCCCCCGGCTTGGTCCGCTTTGGTCTTGTCCACCAGGCCGGCCCTGCGTGTTTCGTCGAGCTGCATCCACGCGATGGCTGCGCCGCCCAGGATCGCCGCGGCAGGGATGAGCGTTCCCAGAGGCAGGTCCACACCGAACTGCCGGGCCACCAGGATGGCAGCCACCAAAAGCAGCCCCGCGCCCAGCAGGATCTCCTTGCCGTACTGGATGCGTCGGAACGCAAACCAGGGCGCAGTGCCATCCGCCGGCCTGAACCAACCGCTTGCACCGGCAACGGGTTCTTCCGGACTTCCCGGAGCCGCCACGTACTCTGCCGTCCCGGCTGGCGCGCCGAACGCCGTGGATGCGGTCGCAGCCCCGAAAGCCGGGGATCCCGGCGGTACGCCAAAAACGGCAGGCGACGGACCGGCGTCGTACGTTCCTTCTGTCCCTGACGCGGGCGGCGGCTGGCTCACCGCAGGAGCAATGGGCGACGCCGGCCGCTTGGCATTGCGGCGTGCGTTCTCATCCGCGGTGGGAACCATGGTCCACAACCAGGCGTAGAAGGCCAGGCCCGCTCCCCCGGCGAAACAGGCCAGGACCATGCCCACCCGGACGTACTTGACCGGACAGCCCAAATGCGCGGCGAGTCCGCTGCAGACGCCCGCGATCATGCGGTCGCTGCTGCGGACCAGCGGCGGGCGTTGTACAGCAGTGCTCATGTACCCATCCAAACACGGATCAGCGTTGCCCGGACCGGAAACCAGCGTTGTTCGGGGGTCCCTCAGGGATCATTCAGGGTATCCCCCAGTAGAGGCCAGGCAGGCACCAACGGCAGGATCGAAGTATGAACGCGAACAGCATGAACCCCGAGGAATCCGGCCGCCCCGCCAACGCGGGCTCCCCGGGTCCCGACGCCACCACCGGTGCACCTGCCGGCGCTCCCGAGGACCACTCCGGACGGTCCTGGACCCCGGGCAGCGGTCCCGCCGCTCCACAGCAGAACTTCTTCGATTGGATCCGCAACCAGGGCATCCGCCGTGGACCGGACCGCTGGATTGGTGGCGTCGCGAGCGGCATTGCCCACCGCTTCGGCATCGATCCGCTCATTGTCCGCGGCATCTTCATTGTCCTGGCACTGTTCGCCGGCGTCGGCGTTCTCCTCTACGGCCTGGCGTGGGCACTCCTTCCCGAACCCGACGGACGCATCCATGTGCAGGAAGCCGGCGCAGGACGCTGGTCCGGGGGCATGACCGGTGCGCTGATCACCACGATCATCGGCTTGCCGAGCCTTGGCCGCGGTTTCTGGGGCTGGGGCTGGAACGGGCTTCCCGGCCTGTTCTGGACCCTCTTCTGGATAGGCGCTGTTGCCTATTTGGTCTATTACCTGGTGCAACGCAACAAGAACCAGAAAGCGACGCAGCCCATGAACCGGCAAGACTTCAGCGCCTCGGCACCTTACGCCACGGCCTATGGCGCCGCAGGCTCCGCCCCTACAGTGACCCGCCCGGCGGGTGCCAACACCGGCGTTCCCGTCTATGGGGCAGGGCCCGGCCAGGCAGGCGCACCCGGTACCTCCCAGACCCCGGCCGGATCAGCCAACCCCACCGGTCGCTACAACCCGGCGGGCCCCTACAACCCATCCGGTCCGCGGCCGCCCTACGGTCCCACCCCGCCACAGGGCGGAGAGCCCAAGCCGGCCCGGCCCAAGCGCAAGGGTCCGGGTGCTGCCATTGTGGCCGTCACCACTGGAGCCGCGCTCCTGGCCGGTGGCACGCTGAAAGCCCTGGACGCCGGCAATGTGATCGACCTGGGCAATGCTGCAAACGCCGTGGTTTGGGCAGTGGGCGCTGCCGTCCTGGGCTTGGGCATCCTGGTGGCAGGCCTTCGAGGACGCACCTCCGGGTTCCTGGGCTTCCTGGCGATCGTTGCGCTGGTGATCGGCGGCATCTTCAACGTGGTCCCCCGCAACGGTGACCGCTTCACGTTCCGGGACGTCAATTGGGCACCAGTCAGCATCGAACAGGCGCGCTCGGGATTCAACGTCACGGGGGCCAGCGGCACCGTGGACCTCACGGACCTGAACCTGACCCCGCCGCTGACCACACCGGTCACCATCCCGGTGGACGCGACCGCCAGCAACGTGACTGTGGTCATCCCGGACGACGTGCCGGTGGAAGTCCAGGCGGACATGACCTTCGGCAACCTGAACGAGCGCGGCACGGACCGTGGCGGCAGGCTCCAGGACGACCGCACGCTGTACAACACGGACAAACCAGGAGCCAACCTCGTGGTGAAGATCGATGGCACCTTCAGCAACGTGACCATCCAGGAAGGAAACTGACATGAGCACGAATGAGCCGAACGGTACCCACGATTCCAAGGCCGCAGAAGCACAAACGGCGCCCCTGCCCCGGGAGACCCGTCCCACGGAGCCCCTCCCATCGCCCCGCCTGCAGCAGATCCCGCTGACACCGCACCTGGAACCCACCTACAAAGTGGACCGGGAAGCGGACGACGACGAACCCCGGCAGGCGCGGATCGGCACCGTGGTGTGGGGCCTGGTGGTCATGGCACTGTCAGCATTGTTGCTCGTCTCCACCCTGGGCTGGGTGGTGCTGAACGGAACCTACGTGCTGATCGGCCTCATGATCGGCGCCGGTGCAGCACTGGTGGTCGGCGGCCTCCTGGCAGCCAGCCGGGGCTCCAAGCGAGTGACAAAGAGCTCCCAACAAGGAAGGGTGTAACCATGGACAAGTTCTTCAGTATCGTCAGGGGCTTCGGCCTGAAGCGCGGACCGCAACGCTGGTTGGGTGGCGTCTGCGGAGGCATCGCGGCCAAACTCAAGGTTGATGTGGCCTATGTCCGGGTGGCTTTCCTGCTCTTCTGCCTCCTGCCGGGCCCGGCCATCGTGTTCTATGTCCTTGCCTGGCTCATCCTTCCGGACCAGGGAAACAAGATCCCCTTGGAATCGTTCATCAGCCAGCGCTCGCGCTGACCTCCGGACCCTTCGTGTGAAAGACGCCCTGCCTCCCGTGGAGACTTCCCGGGACGCAGGGCGTTTTGCGTGTTTTGGGCAGGTTTCCAATACCGCACGCGCGGGTTGAAAAGTAACCATTTGTGTCCCACCCCACATGCACGTCTAGAATCGTGGGGAGCTCAGCGTGGCGCTCGGCACGTATTCCTCCAAGCCATGAGTGAGCAAACATGAAAATTGGCATTCTTACCAGCGGTGGCGACTGCCCCGGCCTCAACGCAGTGATCCGGGGTGCTGTCCTCAAGGGCATCGCCATCCATGGCCAGGAGTTCGTTGGCTTCCGCGACGGCTGGCGCGGCGTAGTTGAAGGTGATGTCATCGACATCCCCCGCACCATGGTCCGCGGCATCGCCAAGCAGGGCGGCACCATCCTGGGCACTTCGCGGACCAACCCCTTCGAAAACGGTGGCGGCCCCGAGGTCATCAAAGAGCACATGGAACGCCTGGGTATCGACGCGATCATCGCGATCGGTGGCGAAGGCACCCTCGCCGCGGCCAAGCGGCTCACCGACGCCGGGCTGAAGATCGTCGGTGTCCCCAAGACCGTGGACAACGACCTCGACGCCACGGACTACACGTTCGGGTTCGATACCGCCGTCGAAATCGCCACCGAAGCCATCGACCGTCTCCGTACTACCGGCGAGTCCCACCACCGCTGCATGATCGCCGAGGTCATGGGCCGGCACGTCGGCTGGATCGCCCTTCACTCCGGCATGGCCTCCGGCGCACACGCCATCCTGATCCCCGAGCAGAAGGTCAGCATCGAACAGATCGCCGAATGGGTCCAGGAAGCCCATGACCGTGGCCGTGCGCCCCTGGTTGTGGTGGCCGAAGGCTTCGTGCCGGACCACATGGAATCCCCGCACTCCGAGCGCGGCCTGGACACCTTCGGCCGTCCCCGCCTGGGCGGCATCGCCGACCAGCTCGCCCCGGAAATCGAAGCCCGCACCGGGATCGAAACCCGCGCCACCATCCTGGGCCACATCCAGCGCGGCGGCGTCCCCACTGCATACGACCGGGTCCTGGCAACCCGCCTTGGCATGGCCGCGATCGACTCCGTGGTGGATGGTCGCTGGGGCACCATGGTTGCGCTCAAGGGCACGGACATCTCCCACGTTGGCTTCGAAGAGGCCTTGGGCAAGCTCAAGACCGTGCCGCAGCACCGCTACGACGAAGCGAGTGTGTTGTTCGGCTAGTCTGAATCCATGACTCTCGAGCCCACGTCTGCTGCCATTATCCAGCTGGCGTGGGCTCGCCGCTTAAAACTCGACGACGCTGCTTTCGCCACCGCCGCGGACCGGCTGGCCTCCTCCCCGGCAGGCCCGCGCGATCGGATCACGCTGGCCGATGAGTCGGCCCGCGCTGTCCAGTTCCTTCGTCTGTTCGGCGTCTCCGCGCTGGTGGGTCCCCAATGGGCCCTTGACGCGGCAGCGGAGATACCCGATGCCGAACTGGCTCAGCACGTCACGCTGCTGACCCTCACCCGGACCCACGGCGGTCACGGCCTGGGCTCATCGGCATTGTTCTTCGCCGATGACCTTCCTTTGAACCAACCGTCCGAGGACCTGACGGTATCCCGCGGCAATCCCGAAGCGGTCGCACTGGAAAGCCTGTGCCCACCCGACGACGTCAACGAGGTTGGCCTCCAGTCGCTGGAGCACCGCTTCACCATCATGCATCCCGAGGACGAGCAAGCCTCGCCGGTAGCCTGCGGGGCCTACACGGAGTGGGAAGGCCTCCTGGCGGATATGGGTGTGCTGGTAGCCCCCGCATGGCGCCGCCGGGGCGTGGGAAAGCTTGCCGCCTCCATTGCCGCGCACGAGGCCTTGGCCTCCGGCCTCACTCTTCAATGGAAGGCCGACGTCAGCAATACGGGAGCCCTGGCCATGGCCCGCAGCCTGGGTTTTGCCACCGGGGGGCTGCACGCGGGAGTGCTGCTCGGTTAGGGCCAAGCCGGCGATGCACAAAAGAGTGTGCACCGCTGCCGCCTTTGTGGGGGCAACCGCAGTGCACACTCTCTCCTGGCCGCTAAGCCTATGGCCGGCTGTTAGTGGCGGGCGTCCTGCGCTGCGGGATCCTGCGCAGGAACGGCCGCGTCCGCTGGCTTGGCGCCCCAGCTTTCCACCGACCTGGGCTTGGCGAAGAACAGCGCGATCAGCGCACCTACCAGGATCGCGAACGCGGGCAGCAGGATGGACTGGCTCATGGCCGTCGAGAAGCCTGCGTGCAGGAACTCCGGGAGCGTGCCGGTCATGGATGCTTCACCCACGGGGGCTCCTGCCGACGCGGCGGGAAGTTCCGCGGCCAGGCGGGACTGAATCAGCGCAGCGATGGCGGCTGAACCAAGCACTGCGCCGATTTGCCGGGTGGTGTTGAACACGCCTGATCCTGCGCCGGCTTGGCGCGGCGCCAGGTTCCTGGTGGTGGCGTTGGACACGGGGCCCCAGATGAAGGCGTTGGCCACACCCTGGAGGGCGCTCGGCAGGAGGAACATCCAGATGGGAGTGTCCGGCCCCAGGAGCGACGCTGTCCAGAAGAGCGCACCGGACAGGCAGAGCAGTCCGAACGCGGCGAACCAACGGGGGTTGGCGCGGTCGATCAGCTTTCCAACGAACGGGGCCAGGCCGCCGGAGATCACGGCCATGGGGATCATCAACAGGGCTGACTGCGTCGGCGTGAGCCCGCGGACCACCTGGTAGTAGAAGATCGTGGGAAGCGGGAACGCGGTGACCGTGAAGCCCACGGCCATGATGGTGGAGTTGCCCAGGGAGAAGTTGCGGTCCTTGAACAAGCCCAGCGGCAGGAGCGGTTCACCGCCGCGGCGTTCGAGCCACCACTGCCAGGCTACGAAGACGGCCAACACCACGATGCCGGCGATGATGAGTCCCCACACCGTGATGATGCCGTTGACCACTCCCCACTTGTAGGTCTGGCCTTCCTGGATGCCGAAGACCAGCAGGAACATGCCAAGGGCCGAGAGCACCACCCCAAGGATGTCGAAGGAGTGGCTGTGGGTGGTCAGCTTGGGCACAAAGCGCGTGACCAGGATGAAGGCCACGATGCCGATGGGAACGTTGACAAAGAAGATCCACTCCCAGCCGAGTCCGTCCACCAGGACGCCACCCAGGATGGGGCCCACCAGGACGGCCATGCCCGCTGTGGCACCCCACAAACCCATGGCGGCGCCGCGGCGGTCCGGCGGGAAGATGCGGGTGATGACAGCCATGGTTTGGGGCGTCATCATGGCTGCACCCAGCCCTTGGACGGCCCGTGCGGCAATGAGCATGGTGACGTCTCCGGAGAGTCCGCACCACAGCGAGGCCAGGGTGAAGACCACCAGGCCAATGAGGTACAGGTTCTTGGGACCGAAGCGGTCACCAAGCCTGCCGGTGATCAGCAGGGGCACCGCGTAGGCCAGGAGGTACGCGCTGGTTACCCAGATCACGGCGTTGATATCGGTATTGAGGCCTTCCATGATCCGCGGATTGGCGACCGACACAATGGTGGTGTCGATCAGGATCATGAAGAAGCCAACCACGAGTGACCAGAGGGCCGGCCACGGCTTAGCTACGTTTTCCAAGGGATTCCTTTGGCTTGGTGGAAGCTTCGGACGGAGTTGGCTGGGGGTTGTCCCAGGGCAGCTGACCGCTGCGCAACTCCGCAAGGAGCTCGCGGATCCACGAGATCTCTGTTCGAAGCATGGCTTGTTGATAGGTGACGTCTATCCAATATTTGCGTTCCAGGCCCTTGGCCGTGACAGCCGCCTCAGCCTGCAGGAGGAAGTTGAGATCGGCACTGAGGGCCGCCAGCCGTCCCTCGAGCAGTTCGCCCACCACCTCCGCCGGGAGGTGATGGGCCTCAGCGATGGCGTGGGGAAAGGTGGGGTATTCATTGATGGGAGTCGCCAGCATGTCCTGCAGCCGCGCATCCAGGGCTTCGTGGCCGGCGGAGGTGATCCGGTACGTTGTGCGCTCCGGCCGGTTGCCTTCGCGTTCGGTACCGGCAGCTTCCACCAGGCCGTTCTCAGCAAGGCGTCCGACGGCGTGGTACAGCGTCCCGGGACGGACCTTGACCAATCGGTCCTCATGCCGTGCCATCAGGACCTGGTACATCTCGTAAGGGTGCATGGGTCCTTCGGCAAGCAGCGCCAGCGCGGCGACACCCAAGGGCGTCAGGTCAACGGCTTTTGGCACGACAAAACCCCTTCCACGGCAAATATTCCACTACAACTATTCCACATGGAATAGTCAGACGCAAGAAAACCCTGTTGCCACAGGCAACAGGGTTCTCTCCGGAAGGAAGTGCCTGGCCGTTAGCCCAACAACTCCAGGATCTCGGTGCGCGCGAACATCTTCGCTGCGTCCCGGGCACTCGGCGTGCCGGCGTCGGGATCCGCGCCCGCGTCCACCAGGGCCCTGGCGACGCCTGCGTACCCCTTGAAAACCGCCCCGGCGAGCGGAGTCTGTCCTCGGTCGTTGGCCGCATTCACGTCGGCGCCGTGATGTACCAGAAGCTGAACGGTTTCCTCGTGGCCATGGTAGGCCGCCAGCATAAGCAAGGAATCACCCGCCGCGTTGGTCAGTGTCGCGGGAGCACCGGCGCTCAGGTAACCCCGCAAGAGTTCGGAGTTGCCTTCGCGGGCGGCGTCGAAAAGCGCGTGCGCCAACGCCAATGTTTCGTCGTCGGCCTGGTTCGAAGGTTGGGCGTCCGCCGCCTCCGGCGTGGTGGGCTGGGTCATCGGTGGGGTCCCTTCAGGAATCCGGTCTGGCGCCCGACCACCTGGCCGGCGTCGGGGGCGACGATCACTTCCTGGGCCGCGACGTAGGGCTCATCGCCGTCCATCACCGTCAACGTATCTTCGGCAGACACCGAACGCTTGATGACAGCCAAGGCCACCGGGCCCATCTCGAAGTGCTGCGCCACAGATGTCAGAGTACCCACCTTGCGTTCCCCGGCAAATACGACGCTGCCAACGGCGGGAAGCGTGTGCTGCGAACCGTCCAGTTGGAGGAAGACCAGCCGCCGCGGCGGATGGCCGAGGTTATGGACGCGGGCAATGGTTTCCTGGCCCTTGTAGCAACCCTTGTTCAGGTGGACCGACGTACGGATCAGGTCCAGTTCGTGCGGAATGGTCTTGTCGTCCGTTTCGGCGCCCAAACGGGGACGCCAGGCGGCGATGCGGAGGGCGTCGGCCGCCATGGCACCTGCCAAGGGCAGGTCCTCGACCGCTGCCTCAAGCTCGGCAACCGGCACGAGGTACTCGAACCAGGGACGCTCCAGCCCTGGATGCGACTCTTCGGGAACCAGGCTGTAGGAGTAGCCACCCGGTCCCACATGCGGCCAGGGGTCTTCCCACACCAGGCGGTCAGCGAGTTGCTCCACCGGCTTGGTGGAGCCAACCACGGCCCATTCAGCTGAGACATCGGCGATCTCCACGCGCAGCATGAACTTCATCTTGTTCAACCACTCCGCAAGGGGTTCGGCTTCCGCTGCCTCGACGATCAGCCAGGTGGTGCCGCCGTCGTCAATAACCCGCGCATCGAATTCGATGCGGCCCTGGACGCTGAGCAGCAGCAGTTCGCTGGCCACCTTCGGCTGGAGGTTGGTGAGCTGCTGCGATGAAAGGGTGTTGAGCCAGCTGAGCCTGTCAGGTCCGGCCACCGTCACCACGCCGCGGTTGGAAAGATCGACGACGGCGGTACCGGCTGCGAGGGCGCGTTGCTCGCGCAGCGGCTCGCCGTAGTGGGCCGCGACGCCGGCATCGAGGCCGGTGTCCTCGACCGCACCAGGGCGCGACAACAGAGGGCTCTTGTAAGTCATATGTAGTAGAAGTCCTTGGTGTTCGGGCGTATTCCCTGAGGGGTACGGTTCCTCAGCGGTACTCGGGGTTTTCGAAATCGAAGCGCGTTCCGGCTTTCCATTCGTCCGGCAGGTTCCCATAGGCGGGAATGCCACCGCCGTCGCGCAGGAGCTTTGCCATGTGCAGCAGGTTCCATGTCATGAAAGTGGTGTTCCTGTTAGTGAAATCACTCTCCGGGCCGCCCGATCCTTCGTCCAGGTAGCTGGGCCCAGGACCCACGGGACCGATCCATCCGGCATCGGCCTGCGGCGGGATGGTGAAGCCGACGTGCTGGAGGCTGTAAAGCACGTTCATGGAACAGTGCTTGATGCCGTCCTCGTTACCGGTGATCAGGCAGCCGCCGACTTTCGGGTAGAAAGCCCACTGGCCCTTGCTGTTGAGCTGGCCCGAGTGGGCGTACAGGCGTTCGATCAGCTTTTTGGTCTGGGAGGAGTTGTCGCCCAGCCAGATGGGGCCGGCCACTACCACGATGTCCGCTTCCTGCACGGCAGGGTAGATCTCCGGCCATTCGTCGCTCTTCCAGCCGTGCTCCCGCATGTCCGGATAGACGCCACTGGCGATGTCATGGTCCACGGTCCTGAACAGCTGGGTGGAGACGCCCTGCTTCTCCATGATGTCCCGGCTGATGCGGATCAGGCCATCGGTGTTGCTGAGCTGCGGCGAGGGCTTCAAGGTTCCGTTGAAGAACACGGCCTTGAGGCCCTCGTAGCCTCCGGGCTTGAGGTTGTCTGTCACTTGCTGCTCCTTTTGCTGGTTGCTTTATGGAACGTTCAGTGAGGCCTCGCCGCGGGTTGGGCGCACGTCAGGCCGATGCCTCAGGAGGCTTTATGAAGGAACGCCGAGGCGTGGGCTTCGAGTGACTTGCCGTTGGCGGCTACATCCCAGCGCCACAGCAGGTTGCCGTCCACCAGGCCGAAGATCCGGGTTGCCGCCGTGTACTCCTTGGAGTGGCTGCCCCGCATCACCATGTCGGTGCTGAGCTGGATCTGTGGGCCTTTGATCTGGCCGTAGTACAGCTCCGTGATGCCACCGGGGTGGGAGATCGAAACGGAGAGGTCGAAGCCGCCGTCCTTGTTCCGGCGCTCTTCCACGTCGTCTGCCGTCTTGAGCACGGGAACGATGTCCGCGGGAACCAGCCCGGGGCCGCCATCGCCCTCCTGGAGTTCCCGTTCCAGCGCCCAGAATCCGGTCTCAACGGTCAGCGGGCGCAACTTTGTGCCGGCGTCGTCACTGATCCAACTCTCGGCCCGGTACTGCAGGTAGGGCAGGCCGTTGTGGGTGAAGGAAACATGCTGGACGAAGTGCTCCGAATCCTCATCGCCGCTGCCAAGCCGGCCGCGGCCTTCCCACTCGCCAATGAGCCAGGAAAGGGGGACGAGTTCAGGAGTCAGGTCCGTTGGGATCTCAATAGGCACAACCACTACCTCTGTTGCAGTGCGTGAAGGGGGTGTTTACTTCTGGCCCTTGAAAAGCCGGTAGACAACAAAGCCGGCGAACCAGGCCATGGAGACGCTGGCGAGGCCGAGGAGGACCAGGAAGAAGATTTCAAATGCGAGAACAGACATGATGCCATCCTAACCGTTAGTAGATGAGTAGTTTGTCTATGAAGTAAGCCAGCGCCCCTACTGCCCAGACGGGTGCAACACCCATGCCCAGTGCCGCAGGAAGATTGAGGCGGCCGCGCCGCAGGGTGGTCATGCGTCGGAAGCACACCAGGACCGAGCCCATGACAACGCCAACCAAGGCCGCAGGGAGGACCGCTATATCGGAGAAGACCAGCCCGGCCAGCGGCCCCATGAGCCCGGCCATGACGACACCCAGGGGCGCGACGATCCGGTCCGGCCAGCGGATGACCCCCACCAGGAGTGCCACGGCCGCGCTGAGTCCGGCCACGAGGACCATCTCCTTGACGCCGTTGAACCGCGCACCGGCGATCCAACCCGCACCGAGGCAGTTGAGCAGCACGCCCGCACAGCAACCCAGGGTTGATTCAAGCCGCTGCGCCTGCCCGGTTCCCCGGATCAACTGGATGATAAAGACGGCCATCACGCCCACGGCGATGAAGGCAGGGGTGCCGTCCAGGAATCCCGGTGCTGGCATATAGGCGGCCGTCACGGCCGAGCCGGCGCCGGCCAACGCAATGACCGAGGCCAGGGTTTTCTTGGCGGGGACGGCAAGGAAGTGGGGCCAGCCGATTCCCACGGCTGCAGAGGCAACGATTCCCACGCCCACCATGGCCTCCCGGGAAACGAAGGTGCTGGACACGATGGCTGCGAGCGCCACAAGTCCGAATACCCCAATGCTCCAAGACTTCACTGTGTGCCCGATCCTCAATTCGATGCGCCTAACGACCTCTCGTCAATCCTGCCTCATGGCGGCCCGATATGTCGTAATTCCGGTGCCTGACCGTCACGAATCCCTGACTGCACGGGCCCTGGTGGGTATACTCGGACATCAACAGTGCACTGTCATCGCCTCGATCCCGTTACAACGGCAAGGGCGATCCCAGTTCGCCGTGACCGGCCGGTGAAACTCCGGTTTCGACGCCCGATGATGCGCGGACAGCCCATTGGAGGAACTATGTCGCACATCCTGCTCCTGACGAACAGCACCGGCTCTTCGGTGGACATCCTGCCTGCCTTGGAGTTGCTCAACCACCGTGTGCACATCCTCCCGGCAGAACCCACAGCCCTGCTTGAGACCGATCCCACGGACATCGTGTTCCTCGATGCCCGGAAGGACCTGGTAGGGGCGCGTTCCCTGACGCAACTGCTCAAGGCCACCGGCCTCAGCGCACCCCTCATGCTGATCCTGACCGAGGGCGGCATGGCCGCCGTCTCTTCGGCCTGGTCCGTTGACGACATCGTGCTTGATTCCGCCGGCCCCGCAGAGGTGGAGGCCCGCATCCGCCTTGCCATGGCCCGTGCCACGCCGGGCGAAGAGGAAACGCAGACCGAAATCCGGGCCGCCGGCGTCGTTATTGACGAGGCAAGCTACACGGCCCGCGTAGCCGGGCAGCCGCTGAACCTCACTTTCAAGGAGTTCGAGCTCCTGAAGTACCTGGCCCAGCACCCCGGCCGCGTTTTCACGCGCCAGCAGCTGCTCACCGAGGTTTGGGGCTACGACTATTACGGCGGCACCCGCACCGTGGACGTCCACATCCGCCGCCTGCGCGCCAAGCTCGGCGTCGACCACGAAAATCTCATCAGCACGGTCCGCAACGTCGGCTACCGCCTGACGCTGGTCCGGCTTCCGGACGACGAGTTGTCCGAAGCCTGACACCACAGCAGGAAGGGCCGGGAATCACAGTGATTCCCGGCCCTTCGCCGTGTTGTGGAGGACATACGGGTCGAACGTATCGAAGCCACCCCACTGGTGGATCCCCCTCGCATGCGGCTTCGGGAAGCCGAACGAGATAACGAGACTACCTTTGTTGGCCGGGCATGCCAAATCGCGGGGCTTGCCCCGGGCGTATAGCCTTGCATCATGAGTCACGCGCACCCCGAGAACTGGCCCGTACTGCACGTCACCGGCGCACTTGACCCCGGACTCTTCAAGGACTTCGGCACGCTCGCCGCCGCTGCCGGTGAGTCGGACGGGAACCCCCCGCTCTCGGAGCAGACGCTGGTCACCCTGCGCGGCGCGGACGGCGGCGGGCATTCCCTCCTTTCCTTGGCGCTCTACGCACCCGATGAAGATTCGGATCCGTCCACCGCGGACGACCTCGCCGGAATCGCCGTCGTCATTGAGGCGCCCGACGGAAGCGGCGTCCTGGAACTGGCTGTGCACCCCACATACCGGAACCAAGGCGTAGCGGGCCGCCTCCTGGCGGCACTGCAGGAAAAGCGCGGCTTCGCAGGCCTGACCGCCTGGTCCCACGGCAACCACGAGGCAGCCGCCCAACTGGCCGCACGCTTCGGGTACGGCCCGGTCCGGGAGCTGCGGAAGATGCGGCTCATGTCCTCCACCGCAGCACTGCCCGACGCCGTCCTGCCGACGGATGTTTCGCTGCGCGCCTTCGTGCCAGGTCAGGATGAGCAAGCCTGGCTGGCTGCCAACCGCGCGGCCTTTGCGCACCATCCGGAACAGGGATCCATGACGCTGGCAGACCTGCAGGCACGCGAGGCCGAGGACTGGTTCGACCCCCACGGATTCCTTCTCGCCGTCAACGCTGATGGGGAACTCCTGGGCTACCACTGGACCAAAGTGCATCCCCGGCAGGGGGCCCACCCGGCCATCGGTGAGGTCTACGTAGTGGGTGTCACTCCGGAAGCACAGGGGCTTGGGCTCGGCAAAGCACTTACCGTGGCTGGCATCCGGCACCTCCAGGACAAGGACCTCCACGCAGTCATGCTGTACGTGGACGCGGACAACGAAGCCGCCGTGGCCCTATACCAAAAGCTGGGCTTCGTCCGCTGGGACACGGATGTTTTGTATGGACCGTTAACCAAAAATTAACCAGATGCGTCCATCTGCCGGAAAGGGCTGGACATCTTCGATTCAGGCCGCCCATTTGCTTGTAATGTGGGAGGAAACCCCAGTCCTGAGCTTAGGAGAAACCCATGCAGCCGGACCCCGTCGGCACCGCCGGATCCACCTCTAAGGGCGCAACGTTGCCCGCGCGCTTCGGCTCATCGGAAGTTCCCGCTTCGCGGGCCACCCAGGACCGCATCGACATCCCCGAGTTCGCCCCAAGCCTCGAGCCCGAAGGCGACATCTCTCCGGACCGTTTCCTGGACAGGGAACTCAGTTGGCTGGCCTTCAACTCGCGTGTCCTGGAACTCGCTGAAGATCCGGACCTCTTCCTGCTGGAGCGGGTGAACTTCCTTTCCATTTTTGCCTCCAACCTGGACGAGTTCTTCATGGTCCGCGTGGCCGGCCTCAAGCGCCGCATCGCCACGGGCCTTGCCGTCCCTTCCCCCGCAGGCCTGAGCCCCATCGAGGTACTGGAGCAGATCGGTGCGGAGGCCCACAAGCTCCAGGAACGGCACGCCCGCGTCTTCGCCGAGCAGATCCGCCCGGCCTTGGCGTACGAGCACATCCACATCATGCACTGGAACGAGCTCGACGAAGAGGCCCGGCACCGCCTGAGCCTGATGTTCCAGGAGAAGGTCTTCCCCATCCTCACACCCCTGGCGGTGGATCCGGCACACCCGTTCCCGTACATCTCCGGCCTGTCCTTGAACCTGGCCGTGATCGTGAGCAACCCGGTCAGCGAAAAGGAACTCTTTGCCCGCGTGAAGGTTCCTGACCAGTTGCCGCGGCTGATCTCCGTGGACGGTCCCCGCGCCGGTGCAGTTCCCGGACGCGTCGCCCGCTTCGTCGCCCTTGAAGAACTCATCGCCGTCCACCTGGACAAGCTCTTCCCCGGCATGGAAGTCCTGGAACACCACACCTTCCGCGTGACCCGCAACGAGGACCTTGAAGTGGAAGAAGACGATGCCGAGAACCTCCTCCAGGCACTGGAGAAGGAACTCCTGCGCCGCCGTTTCGGCCCTCCCGTCCGCCTCGAAGTCACCACGGACATCAACCCGAACATCCGCGCACTCCTGATCCGGGAATTGGGCGTGGAGGAGTCCGAGGTGTACTCCGTTCCGGCCCCGTTGGACCTTCGCGGCTTGTCCGCAATCAGCGGCATCGACCGCCCGGACCTCCACTACCCCAAGCATGTTCCGCACACGTCCCGGTACCTGAACGAGTCCGAGACGTCCAAGGCGGCCAACGTCTTCGCTGCAATGCGTCGCCGCGACAT
Source organism: Paenarthrobacter sp. NPDC089988 (assembly GCF_044748465.1). Taxonomy (NCBI): domain Bacteria; kingdom Bacillati; phylum Actinomycetota; class Actinomycetes; order Micrococcales; family Micrococcaceae; genus Paenarthrobacter; species Paenarthrobacter sp. NPDC089988. Next base: position 31,246 of record NZ_JBIVGD010000002.1, on the reverse strand, counting down.
CCTCCTTCACCACCCCTACGACTCGTTCTCCACGTCAGTCCAGGCGTTCCTTGAGCAGGCTGCAGCGGACCCCAAGGTCCAGGCGATCAAGCAGACCCTGTACCGGACGTCCGGCGACTCCCCCATTGTGGACGCCCTGATCGACGCTGCCGAAGCCGGCAAGCAGGTACTGGCACTTGTGGAGATCAAGGCCCGTTTCGACGAACAAGCCAACATTTCCTGGGCACGCAAGCTTGAGCAAGCCGGCGTGCATGTGGTGTACGGCATCGTGGGCCTCAAGACCCACTGCAAGCTCTCCCTCGTGGTGCGCCAGGAAGTGGACGGGCTCCGGCGCTATTGCCACATCGGCACTGGCAACTACCACCCGCGCACGGCACGCTACTACGAAGACCTCGGCCTGCTGACGTCCAATGAGCAGGTGGGCGAGGACCTTTCCAAGCTCTTCAACCAGCTCTCCGGCTACGCCCCGAAGTCCACGTTCAAGCGGCTCCTCGTGGCGCCGCGTTCGGTGCGTTCCGGCTTGGTGGACCGGATCGAAACAGAGATCCGCAATGCCCACAAGGGTGTTCCTGCCCGGGTGCAGATCAAGGTCAACTCCATGGTGGACGAGGCCATCATCGACTCCCTCTACCGGGCATCGCAGGCGGGCGTGAAGGTGGACGTGGTGGTCCGCGGCATCTGCTCGCTGCGGCCCGGCGTTCCCGGCCTCAGCGAGAACATCACGGTCCGTTCCATCCTTGGCCGGTTCCTGGAGCACTCCCGTGTCTTCGCCTTCGCCAACGGTGGCGAGCCCGTGGTGTACATCGGTTCCGCGGACATGATGCACCGTAACCTGGACCGCCGCGTGGAAGCGTTGGTGCAGCTGGCCAGCAAGGACGACGTCAACGCCGTCCTGGACCTCATGCGCCGCTACGTGGACGACGGGACGGCCAGCTGGCACCTGGACAACCAAGGCCACTGGACCCGCCACCACTTGGACGGGAACGGCGAAGCGTTGCTGGACATGCAGTCCTGGCTCCTGGCATCGCGTTCGCGTCAGCGGGCAGCGGCGCGGCGGTAAGGGAAGAGTTGAACAGCGATACCCCCGTGGCCGACCAGACGGACCATCCGGGCGAACCGGTGGCCGTCGTCGCGGCTGGCGCCATTCCGTGGCGCATCCACAAGGGCACCCTGGAGGTGCTGCTCATCCATCGCCCCCGCTATGACGATTGGTCGTGGCCCAAAGGAAAGCTCGACGACGGCGAGACGGTTCCGGAGTGCGCCGTCCGGGAAGTACGTGAAGAGATTGGGCTGGATGCCATTCTGGGCATCCCCTTGCCACCCATCCACTACCACGTAAATGCCGGCCTCAAGGTTGTCCACTACTGGGCTGTCCGGGTCAACGGAGATCTCCTTCGTCCCGACGGCAAGGAAGTGGACAGCGTCATGTGGTGCAGCCCGGACAGGGCCGCGACCTTCCTGAGCAACCCCACCGATGTGCCCCCGCTCGAATACTTGGCCAAGGCCCACGTCCGGGGCGAACTGGATACCTGGCCGCTGGTGCTGATCCGCCATGCCAAGGCCAAGCCGCGGTCCTCGTGGACCAAGGCCGAGGGCGACCGTCCCTTGGCTGCCACGGGACAGCGCCAAGCCGTTGCCGTACAGCGCCTCCTGCAGGGATGGAAACCACAGCGCATAGTGACCAGCCCATGGGTACGTTGTGTCGCCACCATCGCGCCCTATGCCAAGGCCAGCGGAGCCAAGGTGAAACTGGTGGAAGCCCTCACGGAGCACAACCACGACCGGTCACCGAAGAAGACCGCGGCAGCAGTGGAGGCCTTGTTCGACAAGCAGGTTCCCATTGCGGTGTGCACGCACCGGCCTGCCCTGCCAACCGTGCTGAAGCAGTTGGGCCTGCACATGTCCGGATCCTTGCGGAAGGTGCTGCCCGATTCAGATCCCTTCCTGACCCCGGGCGAAGTGATTGTCTGCCAGGTGGTCCGGGGCAGCGAACGGAAGGTCGTGTCCGTGGAGCAGGTCAAGCCGTTCGACGACTAGGCAGAGTTGACCCCCAGGTCTTTGTATCAAATACTTGACACATTGATGTCAAAGACTTGGGGGTCTTGATCGTGTCCTTTTACCTGCCGCCACTAGTGTTGCTCGGTCCCGTCATCGGCGCAGTGCTGGTCTACCTGTTCCTTCGGGTGCAGGTCTGGTCGAAGCCCGATGCCAAGTCCGTCGAGTCCCACGGCTTGTGGGTGGGCATCATCGGCTGGATGGCCAGTTCCCTGCAGGCGGCCATGAGCGCAGGCGTCATCCGGGCAAATCCAACGGCGACGACTGCTCCCGTGACCGCCGAGCAAATCGTGGGCGCCCTTGCGTGGCCTGTCCTGGCAATGCTGGCAGTCCATGCCCTGGGCCAGTGGAGCTACCCTGCACCGAAAGCACCCCGCAGATACGCAGAATTAACTGTCCGCCGGATCCGCGACTTCCTCCCCCGAGGGCTTGCCTGGACCACCGCTGCGATCTTCACCTATGCCGCGGTAGTCATCGCCTGGATCACGGCGTTGCCGGCGTATGCGCCGGTGCTTCCCCAGCCCGCGCCGGGTCGGTCCGCGGATTACAACACCGGTTATTTCGGGCAAGGCCAGGATGGCAGGATTGCTGGATCGGAACTGGCAGGCTGGCTCTGTGGCGCCCTGGCGGTCTTGGCAGCGGGGACGTGGCTGGTGCTGGTGCTCATTGCCCGTCGACGCCAGCTGGAAACACTGGACGGCGACGACAACCGGGTCCTCCGCGGCATCGCGGCCAACCGGCTGCTGCGGACAGCGGCCACTATTGCGGCCGGACTGGCGGCCATCGCCGGGAATTTCGCAGTTCTCCCGGCACCCGGCGCTGCCTGGCAATCGTCGTGGTTCAACCTGCTCGGCTTCGTCAACATGGCGGTCCTGCTGGTGATGTGGTGGTGGCGGGTGCCGAAGCTCCCCTCCCTCGTCGCCGGCGGCACTACCGTGAGCGGCCAGGCCCTCCGCGCCGATCCCGGGACCCACGGCGCGGCGAAGCTCAGCATCTCCATTGGCGCTTTGATGGGGATCGTGGGGGCGTCACCCCTCCTGACCATCGTGTTTTGGTACAGCTTCATACCCGCGCAAGGCCAGGGACCCTTGGGCCTGGCAATCCTCGTGGCCGTCATGGCTTCCCTCGTCCTCTTGTCCATCGCCGTCGGGGAACTGCTGATTGCCCGCAACTACGGTGACCCGGAAGCACCGCTGCACTGGCCGCGGCAGCCAGTATCGCGGGGTCTGCTCACGTTCGGGATAGTCTCCGCTGCCATCTTTGCCGTCGCCATCGTCATGACCGGCGCAGGCCAGGGCCTCCTGGCAACTACGCCGTCGTGGCCGGCCAGCCTGCTGCTCACTTTCGGCGTGGGAATAGTCGCCGCTGCCGCGATCCTTGCCGCCCGCCGTCGTCGTGGTGTTCCTGAGTTTCCAGAGGAGCAAGGCCTCGATGCCGTACTGCGGGCCATCAGCATGTACCGCATTGTGCGAACACTCACTGCTTACGGCCTGGCGCAATCTGCCGCGCTGCTGCTGACGAACGTCGAGGCCTGGGCGGCGCTCTTTCCAGCGTTCGATCGTCTGGCCCCGAGTCCAGTCACACTTATCGGCGCCATCTTGTTGGCGATCGCCGTTGCAGTAGTGGTTACGCCCGTCCGCAGCCTGTTCCGAGCAATTCCGCGGGCCAGCGATGCCACGCAAAGCCAGCCCGCTCCATGACGGCCGGCATCACGATCGACCTCGCCGATCCCGTTCCGCCCTACGAGCAGATCCGCAGGCAGCTGGCTTCGCTGATCACCGTCGGCGCGCTCCCTCCCGGGAACCGGCTGCCCACCGTCCGCAGCCTCGCGGCAGACCTCGGCATCGCAGTGGGCACAGTGGCTCGCGCCTACCGCGAACTTGAGCAGTCCGGACTGATTGAAGCACGACGGCGGCACGGGACTGTCGTCGTCGGGCCAGCTGAGGTGCCGAACGGCAATGCCGGCGCAGACGCGGCGGTGATGACCGCCGTCGACGGTCTGATAAATACGGCCCGCCACGCGGGGGTCCGTGACGAAACGCTCATAGATCTCGTTCGGGGCAGGTTGGCAAGTAAGCTTGACTCGTGAGCATTCCCACCCCTTACGAAGACCTTTTGCGTGACGTCATGGCGAATGGCACGCACAAATCTGACCGTACCGGCACCGGAACCCGGAGTGTCTTCGGGCGCCAGCTGCGTTTCGACCTGGGCTCGAGCTTCCCGCTCATCACCACCAAGCGCGTCCATTTCAAGTCCGTCGCCGTTGAACTTCTGTGGTTCCTGCGCGGCGATTCGAACGTCAAGTGGATGCAGGACCAGGGCGTGAGTATTTGGGACGAGTGGGCGGACGCCGAGGGTGAACTCGGGCCGGTCTACGGGGTGCAGTGGCGCAGCTGGCCCACCCCCGATGGCGGCCACATCGACCAGATCTCCGAGCTCATGAAGGGCTTGGAAGCCAACCCGGACTCGCGCAGGCACATCGTTTCCGCGTGGAACGTCTCCGAGCTCAAGGACATGGCACTGCCGCCGTGCCACGCGTTCTTCCAGTTCTACGTAGCCGATGGCAAGCTCTCGTGCCAGCTTTACCAGCGCTCAGCGGATACGTTCCTCGGCGTCCCGTTCAACATCGCCTCCTACGCCCTGCTCACGCGGATGGTGGCCCAGCAACTTGGCCTGGAACCGGGCGAATTCGTCTGGACCGGCGGCGATGTCCACGTCTACGACAACCACGTGGAGCAAGTGGCCGAACAACTCAGCCGCGAGCCGTACGAGTACCCGCAGCTGAACATCCTGCGGAAGCCGGACTCGATCTTCGACTACACGCTGGACGACTTCGAAGTGGTCAACTACCAGCACCACCCCACCATCAAGGCACCGATCGCCGTATGAGCACGCCTTCCCCAGAGAACCCGGCCCAGCTTCCCGGCGTCATCTTCACCCAGGAGACCGCTGCCGCAATGACCGGCATCGGCCTGATCTGGGCCCAGACGAAAGCCGGAGTGATCGGCAAGGACGGCAGCATGCCCTGGCACCTGCCGGAGGACCTGAAGCACTTCAGCAAGCTGACCTCGGGCCACCCCGTGATCATGGGCCGGAAGACCTGGGAGTCGTTCCCGGACAAGTACAGGCCCCTGCCGGGACGAACCAACATTGTGGTCACCCGGAACCAGGAGTGGGCGTCAACACCCGAGGCCGAAGGCGCCACCGTCGTGTCCTCCCTCGACGCCGCCTTGCTGGAATCCCAATTCGCCCCCGGCGGCCAAAAGGTCTGGATCATCGGCGGCGGAGAGATCTTCGAACAGTCCATGGGCATCGCCAACCTTGCGGTGATCACCATCATCGACGCCGACCTCGACGGCGATACCTTCGCTCCGGAACTGGGCGGCGACTGGAAGTTTGACACCATGGCGCCGGCCGAGGGCTGGCTCACTGCCAACAATGGCACGAAATACCGGTTCACCACATGGCGCCGGACGGAAAGCTAGGAACAGCATGCTCAAGAAACCCGAAACCCTCTTTGTGCTGGGCTACATGCTGCTCCCGCTCTTCGCCCTGCTCTCGGCCATCGTTGGGTTGACCATGATCCTGGGTGGTAACAAAATCCTGGGGATCATCGTGCTCGTGGTGGTCACGCAGGTTTTCGCCTTCGGCGCCTTCTTTGCGCTGCGGGCCCGGAAAGCGGCCCTCCTGCAGGAGCACGACGCCGGCCAGTAGTCCCGCTTCGGGGTCGCCGGGCACTGTGGTGCGGGCCGTCGTCGTACGTTGTGCGGGTGACGTAACCAACAGCGGCGGGCGGGTCCGAAAGTTTAGACTGGGTGAATGACTACAGCAGCTAATCCGTCCGTTGGACTGGTCGGTTGGCGTGGCATGGTCGGCTCCGTCCTGATGCACCGCATGCAGGAAGAGAACGACTTCGCCAACATCAACCCGGTATTTTTCTCCACCTCGAACGCAGGAGGTGCCGCCCCGTCCTTCGCTGATGGGGCCGGCAAGCTCGAGGATGCGTTCGATATTGAGACGCTTGCCAAGCTGCCGATTATTGTTACCGCCCAGGGCGGCGACTACACCAAGCAGGTCCATGGCGAACTTCGCAGCCGTGGCTGGGACGGACTCTGGATCGACGCCGCCTCTACCCTGCGCATGAACGACGATTCGATCATTGTGCTGGACCCCATCAACCGCGACGTCATCGACGCAGGCCTTTCCGGCGGAGTGAAGGACTTCATCGGCGGAAACTGCACGGTGTCCTGCATGCTCATGGGCCTCGGCGGCCTCTTCAAGAACAACCTCGTGGAGTGGGGTACGTCCATGACGTACCAGGCCGCTTCCGGCGGCGGCGCCAGGCACATGCGCGAACTCCTGAACCAGTTCGGCACCCTCAACAACGAGGTCAGCAGCGAGCTCGACGACCCGGCCTCGGCCATCCTGGAGATCGACCGCAAGGTCCTCGCCACGCAGCGCACCGGTGTTGACGCAACGCAGTTCGGCGTTCCGCTGGCCGGCTCCCTGATTCCCTGGATCGACGCCGACCTCGGCAACGGCCAGTCCAAGGAAGAGTGGAAGGCCGGTGTGGAGACCAACAAGATCCTCGGCACCGCCAAGGGCGCCGCGGGCAAGGAACACATTGCCATGGACGGACTCTGCGTCCGCATCGGCGCCATGCGTTCGCACTCGCAGGCTCTGACCCTGAAGCTCCGCGAGGACCTGTCCGTCACGGAGATCGAAAACCTCCTGGCCAAGGACAACGAGTGGGCCAAGGTTGTGCCCAACACCAAGGAAGCGTCCATGGCGGACCTGACCCCCGTTGCGGCTTCGGGCACCCTGGACATCCCGGTGGGCCGTATCCGCAAGCTCGAAATGGGCCCGGAGTACATCAGCGCCTTCACCGTGGGCGACCAGCTCCTGTGGGGCGCAGCCGAGCCGCTGCGCCGCATGCTGAACATTGTGACGGGCACGCTCTAAGCTTCACCGCCTTCACGTCCTGAACCCGTTTTTCCGTTGCTGCCCAGCGACGGGAAAGCGGGTTTTTGGCGTCTCAGCCCGCCATGAACTTCGCGAAGGCCCGGCCCTGTGCTTGGAACGAGCGGCTCGCGGCTGGACCGAGTTCGCCAAGGAACGGCTCCGGGACGACGCCCAAGTCCTTCCCGTTGCCGGTGCGCGCCCACGTCCCGACCACCACGCCTCCGGAGACGATGATGCGCTTGAACACTCCGTTCCGGCCAGGGACCACCAATTCGGCGTGCTCGGGATCCAGCACCAGGTTCCGGTCCTGGTACCCGAGCAGGTACTCATCGAAACCGGGGAGGGCCAGCAAGGAGCGGGAGCCGGGCACACCGGCGTCGAGCATGGCCGCAGTCTCCGGCGAGAGCCAATAGCTGGCACCGTCGAAAGCCAGCTCCACCATCTCCTCCTGCACCGCAGTCAATGCCTTCCGGGCCTCCGTGAGCGGCACCTGGCTCCACCAGGCGAAATCCCGGATGGTAGCCGGTCCATGGCCTCGGATGTAGCGCAGCAGCAGCTCGGCGATGCCTTCCTCACGGTCCAGGTCACGGGATTCCGTGACCCACTGGTCGAAAGGCACGAACAGTTGCTGGACGCCCACCTTGCCGTTGGTCCCCGCCATTGGACCTTGGACCAGCCACGCCTCCTGGCACAGGCTGCCCAGGAGGTGGATTCCGCGTTGCCCCGTAGTGATCTGGCCGGCTTCCTCGAAGGCCGCGAAGAGTTGTTCACGGCTGGCCCCGGTGGTCCCGTCGGAGCTCTTCAGGGTCTCCAAGGTCTTCAGTGCAATGTCCCTGGCATGGCTGATGTCATCCGGGGTGATGGCGAGTTCGCGGTGCCGGCCGGTCAGCGACTTCAGGAGCCGCGGACGGGTGATGGCAAGAATCCAGCGAAGATCTTCCGGTGCCAACAGGTGCAGCGTGCCGCGCATGGGCCATGAACGGACGATGGTTCCTGCGTCCAAGGCGGCCCGGACGTGGGAAGCCGCTGTGCCGGGCACCCGCTGTCCCACGGCCCACAGTGCGTGGCCAAGGTCCTGGGCCTGCATGGCCGTCATCCAGCGGACAGCATCGGGAACGGAAGGAAACCCGCCGCCCAGCAGTCCTTGGCTCACCAGGCGTAAGCGGCCCATGACCTGCGGCCGGACGGACAGCGTGCTGGAGGAAAGCGGCTTCGCAGGCATGCTTCATCCTATGGGCCGCCGGGGGGCACAGGGAACCTTGCCGCGCCTCCCAGCGGCCTTCCAGAACCGTTTCCTAGGATGGATTCATGCTTTTTGGTGATCTTGCCCCTCTGGTGCGGCCGCTCAGCCGTTGGCTTGCCGCCGCCGGTTGGTGCTGCACCGCCATGGGGCTCGGCGCCGGACTCGTTGTTGCCGTCGGCACCGGAGTGAGCCTGTCCCCCTCCATGCAGGGCATCCAGCTGGCGGGACTCGTTGCCACAGCCGCAGCTGCCCTCCTGATTGGCGCCGCTGCCGTAAGCCAGCCAGTATCGGACCGCGACGACGACGCCCCCGAACCATGGTTCTACCCGGCCGCCGCGGCGCAGGTCCGCAGTTTCCTGCTGGGTTCCATCGTCATGATGCTCGGCTTGGTGGGTTTTGCCACGGCCGGGCTTTTCCTCCCGAGCGGCCCCTCGCCGCAGAGCATCGCCTTCAGCCAGATCTTCCTGCTGGGGGCAGTCAGTTGCGGTCTGACGTTCCTGCTGCTCAACAAGGTTCTGCCCATCGCGGAGCGACGCGTCCGCTGACGCCCAACCTTCCGGAAAGCCCTAGAGCGCTACCCCGATGAGCAGCGGCTCCGGATGGAGCTCGATTCCGAAGCGATCCACGACGCCGGCACGCACCTCGCGTGCGATCGCCACCATGTCCGCGGCCGTGGCTGAACCGCGGTTGGTGATGGCCAAGGTGTGCTTGGTGGAGAGGGAGGCCCGGCCACCGGAAGCACTCGACTCCTCCAGCCCGAAGCCCTTGGTGAATCCCGCCTGGTCAATCAACCAGGCAGCGGAAAGCTTTACCAGTCCGTCGCTCCCCGCCGGGTACTTGGGCGCATTCTCCGGCAACTGCGCAGCCTGCTCGGACGGGACGATCGGGTTGGTGAAGAACGAGCCCGTGGAGAAGGTGTCGCGGTCTTCGGCGTCCAGGACCATCCCCTTGGACGCCCTGAGCTTCAGGACTTCCCGGCGGACATCGTTGGAGTAGGCGCGCTTACCCACTTCGACTCCCAAGACGCGGGCCAGCTCGGCGTAACGGATGGGGGCGCTCATCCGGCCCAGTGCCAGCTGGAATTCGACGGTCAGCACCACGTATCGCGGCGAGCCCTCCACAGTGGTCTGCTTGAGGATGGAATCCCGGTAGCCAAACTTCAGCTCGGAATTGGTGAAGGTCTGCACGGCATTGCGTTCGCGGTCCCAGGTGCGGACGGCGGCGATGGTCTGCGAGACGTCGGCACCGTATGCTCCCACGTTCTGAACAGGCGTGGCGCCCGTGGCACCGGGAATCCCGGACAGCGCTTCGAGGCCGGACCAGGCATGCAGCACGGTGTATTCAACCAGCGCATCCCAGTTGTGGCCTGCCTGGACCACCAAGGAGACTCCCCCGCAACTGTCCTCGGAGTCCACCGTGAACCCCTCGGAGGCGATCTTGAGGACCGTCCCGGGGTACCCCGCGTCCGATACGAGGAGGTTGGAGCCGCCGCCGATGATCAGCAGCTTCTCCCCCGCAGCGTCAGCCGACCGGACGGCGTCGATGATTTCAGCCTCGGTGCGGGCCTCCACATAGGTACCTGCGGGGCCGCCGACGGCAGCCGTGGTCAGTTCGGAAAGCAGCGTCTGGGTCACCCATCAAGCCTAGCGGGGATTGAGCCGACTCCGCCCCTGGGCTCACTCACGACGAAGCGGCGCGCCACCTGGACATTCCTGTCGTAGTGACGCGCCGCTGCGTTGCGGTACTGCTTGGGTCAGGCGACCTTGACAACCGCCTGGGACTTCATAAGGACTTTCTGCCCCGCCGCAACCACGGTCAGGTCGATGCGGGCGGTGCCCGCCTCGGCGTCGAGCGCGCCAACCACGCCGGTGACGTCAATGACGGCTCCCGCTTCGGCGGTACCGGTGGTGTCGGTGACCAGGACCGGCTTGGTAAAGCGGGTCTGGTAATCCACGACGGCGGCAGGGTCGCCTGCCCAGTCGCTCACGAGCTGTACTGCGGAGCCCATGGTGAACATGCCGTGTGCAATGACGCCCGGAAGTTCCACGGACGTGGCGAATGCTTCGTTCCAGTGGATCGGGTTGAAATCACCGGATGCCCCGGCGTACTTGACCAGGTCCTGGCGCGTGACCTCGATGCTGGTGGAGCCAATTTCCTGGCCGACTGACAGGTCTTCGAACTTTGGCATTACTGTCCCTCTCCGCGGACCAGGATGGATGAGGTGGTGGTGGCCACCTTCTCACGGTTGTCGCCGTCGGTCAGCGCATAGATTTCCGAACGCGTGGTAATCATGGCACCGCCGCCCATGGCCCGGACACCGTCCACATGGAGCTCGGCAACCAGACGGTCACCGGCCACGATGGCGCGGTGGTGCGTGAAACGCTGGTCGGCGTGGACCACCCGCGAGAAGTCGATCCCGGCCTCGGGGTCCTCCACCAATTGGGCGTCGGCGCGCTGGGCAACGATGATGGCGAACGTCGGCGGCGCAACAAGGTCCCTGTGGCCCAAGGCGCGTGCGGTCTCCACGTCGAAGTGCGCGGGGTTGGTGGCCTTCACGGCCTTCGCGAACTCGCGGATCTTCTCTCGGCCAACGTCGTAAACCTCTGCGGCAGGGTAGCTTCGGCCCTGCAGGTCCGGATTGATACTCATGGTTCCAACCCTATCGGCCAGCCGGGTGTGCCTGCTGGGTGGATTCCGCCTGAGGAGGCAATTATTTCTTGTAGCTCTTGCGGATCTTCTGGCCGCGGACCACCAGGCCCACCACGTGGAGCACCAGGCCCAGGCCAATGACCGGCAGCGAGGCCAGCGCGAGCCCTTGGTTTCCGGAGGTATTGCCTGCGATCGAGAGGATCAGTCCGACGGCGATCAGGCCCATGGCACTGAAGACCAGCGCTTTGTAGCCGGTGGAGGCAGTGGCCCAGAATTCGTTCAGCACCGTCCAAGTCTACCGGCGCCCCCACAACGGGCTAGAACAGGGAGTCCTGAAGCGCAGGGATCTCCGTGACGTGCGGGCCGAGTTCGATCCTGCGGCCCTTCAGCGCGCCGAGGTCGGCGACGAAGCTGCCTTCCACCTCAACCCCGGAAGCGTCCGGAAGTCCGGCCAAGGCGATGGCCCCTGACAGCGAGCGGACCCGCAGTCCGTGGCCGCCGTCGTCGAACGTTGCAGGGTAGGCGTGCCGCACGGCCCCGACCGCACGGGCGTTGCACAGCCGGTCGGCCAAAGCCGGGCGTTTCCACTCCTCCTCAACAACCGTGTAGCCCGTCATTGCCAGTCCGCCCAGGAGCTCCCGCACGCCGGCGGCCTGCTTCCGGTTGATCGCCTCAAGTTCGACGCCGGGACGCGGCTCCACGAGCGAGGTCGCCTTGGCGGCGGAGCGGACTTGCTGGACGAGCCCCAAATCCCGCGTCACGAGGTCTTCGAGTACACGGACAATCCGGCCATCCTCGGCGTTCGCAACATAGGAGGCGTGAACGGCTCCTTGCTCGGCGAGCCGGTTCCACTTACGTGGGGCAGAGGCCGTCCCTACCTTGGTGGCGCCGTTGGCGAACGTGGCGACATAGAGCCAGTGCGGCTGCATGAGGTAGGCCCGAAGTCCGGCCGGGACGGATCCGCCGCGGTGGAAGTCGTGCATGAGCCGGGAATCGTCCTTGGCAAAGCAGGCGCCGCACTGTTTGCCGCGCTCGGCAGGGGATGAACTGCGGCAGGGGACGTGGGTCCGGTCCCCCGGCCCGTGCACTTTGACATGGCCAAGGCACCACAGGCCGGGGATAACGCGCAGGCCCAGGGATGATCCCTGGGCCAACGCAAGGTCACTGAACTCCCCGTCCGGGGTGTGGAGCCGCAGCGCCGGGGAGGACGAGTCCCAAACGACTCCGTGGACGAGCATGCCTACAGCGAAGGCTGGACCCCGAAGGCCACAGCGAGCTTCATGATCTTCTCTGCGCGGCCAAGGCGCGGGAGGTCCGAGCCGTCGCGGATCACACGGCCATTGGCTTCGAAGTCGTTCATGAAGTCCGTGGCCCATGCGACGTCGGACGGCGTGGGGCTGATGACCTCGTTGATGACCGTGGTTTGGTCGATGGCCAGGCACAGCTTGCCGGTCATGCCCATGGTCACTGTGATGCCGGTCTGCTCGCGCAGGATCGGGTGGTTGGTGCCTACGGTGGGGCCGTCGATGGGGCCCGGCAGGTTGCCCACACGGCTGGCGACAACCAGTTTGGCACGCGGGTACGCCATGGCTTCAGGGGTGGCCGCCATACCGGTATCGCGGCGGAAGTCGCCCGAACCGAACGCCAGGCGGAACGCACCCTGGGCGCGGGCGATGTGGTTGGCCTCTTCGATGCCGAGGGCGGACTCGACCAGCGCGATCACGGGGGTCTTGCCGTCCATGCGGTGGTAGGACTCTGTGACCTGGTCCGCGGATTCGGTCTTGGCCAGCATTACGCCGAGCAAGCCGGGGGTGCCGCGCAGGCCTGCGAGGTCGTCGGCCCAGAAGGGGCTGGTGGCGTCGTTGATGCGGACCCAGGCCTGGCCGCCATTGGTCAGCCAGTTCACTACGTTCTCGCGGGCCTTGTCCTTCTGGGACGGGTCAACGGCGTCTTCGATGTCAAGGATGATGGCGTCTGCACGCGAGCCCGCCGATTCGTCAAAAAGCTCCGTCTTCATGGCGTTCACGAGGAGCCAGGAACGGGCGATATCGGCAGGAATGTTGCGGGTAGGCCGAACGGACTCGGCGGCGATGCTAGACGTCATGTATCTACCGTATCCGCCCACCGGCCCGCGGGGCGAAGAATTGCGCCCGGTTGTGAGGATCAATACGAACTAAACCCCTGAATGCTGTGGGGTCCCGCAGTATGACTGCCCGACGCCGGTACGCGCCAGTCGCTTTGGCCCACCGTAAGCACTGGGTCACTTTTCGGAACACAGGCTTCACGGAGGTCAACCCGGCGTCTTTGTGTCGTTCCGTTGCCTCGAAAGGCCCCGGATTTCATTGCGTTTCCCGCTGTTTCCCAGCGTTTCCGGCCGTTACCGGATCACTTCCCTGCCGCCGTCCATATGGGCTTTCATCGTTCCCAAGCCGTTTCACAGACGGTTCCCCAACCACAAACCAACCACCCGAAAGTAGCTCCCATGAAACTGCAACTGCCCCTCCTGAGCGTCGCGGCCGCCGTCGTACTTGCGCTGACGGTGAGCGGCTGCGGCGGTTCAGCCGACGCCGGTCAAGCCAGCCAAGCGGGCCCCGAAGTCAAGGAACTCCGCTACCAGGGCTGGGCCAACCAGGTTACCTTCCCGGAGCTCGCCGCAGACCTCGGCTACCTGGGCGACATCAAGCTTGACTGGGTGGGCAACACCACCAGCGGTCCGCAGGACATCCAGTCGGCGGCGACCAACCAGACCGACTTTGGCGGGGCGTTCACCGGCGCGGTGACCAAGCTGATTGAAGCCGGTGCCCCGGTGAAGGGCGTCATCAACTACTACGGAGCAGACGCCAAGAACTTCAGCGGCTACTACGTCAAGGCCGACAGCGACATCAAAAGACCCCGGGACCTGATCGGCAAGAAGGTCGCCGTCAACACCTTGGGCGCCCACCATGAGGCCGTCATCAACACCTACCTCACCAAGAACGGCCTCAGCCAAGACGAAATCAAGCAGGTCCAGTTGGTGCCGCTGCCACCGAACGACACCGAGGAAGCCATCCGTCGCGGACAGGTAGACGCCGGAACACTGGGCGGAGTGCTGCAGGACCGGGCAATCGAAGCCGGCGGGCTGCGTTCCCTGTTCAACGACTATGAACTGTTCGGCACGTTCGCCGGCGGCCAGATCGTGCTCCGGAACGACTTCATCGAAAAGAACCCGAACACCACCCGCGAGTTCACCACCGCCATTGCCAAAGCACTGAAGTGGGCCACGGAAACGCCGCGCGAGGAAGTAATCGCACGCTTCACCAAGATCATCGAAAGCCGTGGACGCAACGAAAGCACAGCCAACCTCAAGTACTGGAAGAGCCCGGGCGTGCCGGACAACGGCGTGATCAAGGACGAGGACTTCACCCGCTGGGAGGCGTGGCTGAACTCTTCGGGAATCGTGAAGGGCAACCTGACGCCGTCCAAGTACTACACCAACGACTTCAACGACCTCGCGAAGCAGCCTGCGGCCAGCGCCACGGCTTCCAGCGGAACGACGAAGGGATAGCCATGACCGCGAAAATCAGCCTGAAAAACGTCACCAAGGAATTCACCGTCCGTGCCACGAAGGGGGCACCCGCATCCCGGCTCACGGCCATCGATGGGCTCAGCCTGGACGTTCGCGACGGCGAGTTCCTCACCTTGGTAGGGCCCAGCGGCTCCGGCAAGACCACCCTGCTGGACCTGTTGGCCGGGCTTTCCACGCCGACCTCCGGAGAGGTCCTGGTGGACGGCAAACCCGTGACCGGCCCCGGCAAGGACCGTGCCGTGGTGTTCCAGCAATACGCCCTCTTCCCGTGGCGGACGGCCTCGGCCAATGTGTCCATTGGACTCGAAGGCAAGGGACCTGACGGCAAAAAGCTGAGTCGCCGGGAACGCGCTGGGAAAGCCAGCGAGTACCTTGCACTCGTAGGGTTGGCGGGCTTCGAGGACCGCTACCCCCACGAGCTGTCCGGCGGCATGAAGCAGCGCGTGGCCATCGCCCGGAGCCTGGCCTACGAGCCCGATGTCCTGCTGATGGACGAGCCGTTCGCGGCCCTGGACGCACAAACCCGCGAGCAGTTGCAGGACGAACTGCTCAGGATCTGGAAAGCCACCGGCAAGACGATCGTCTTCATCACGCACGGCATTGACGAGGCCGTGTACCTGGGCCAGCGGGTCGCCGTGCTCAGCGCGCGGCCCGGCCAGCTCAAGGAGATCGTGGACATCGACATTCCGGACCGCGACGGGGATGAGGACATCCGCTCCAACCCCGCTTTCGTGGAGCACCGCCATCAGGTCTGGACACTCCTCCACGACGAGGTCCGGCGAGCGCAGGATGCCGGACACCGCAAGATCCTGCCGGACGGCAGTGCACCAGACGAACCAACCACCCTTGAAAGGAGCGCGGCCTGATGACAACCACCCTGACGCACGCAGAAACCGCAGCCGCCGCACCCCAGCCGGCTGCCGCCGTCGAACCTTCAGTTCCTTTGGAAGCGGAACGCACGACGCCGGTCCGCGCCGTGGCGCGAAGGGTCACCGCGGTTGCGGGATCGGCGGTGTGGAAGTCCGCAGCCGTCCTTGCCTTCCTCCTGCTGTGGGAACTCGGGCCGACGTACCTGGCCAGCCCTTCCACGCGGGTGTTTCTGCCACCGCTGCATGAAGTCCTCGCAGCCTGGGGCAAGCTGTTCGATGCCGGGACCATCCAAGGGCACATAGCCGCCAGCCTGACACGTTCGGTAGCCGGTTTCGGCGCCGCACTGGTGGCGGGTGTGGCGCTGGGCCTGCTCATCGCCTGGTACGGGAAGCTGAACGCCGTCCTGAACCCGCTGCTGGAACTGTTCCGCAATACCGCCGCGCTGGCCCTGCTGCCGGTGTTCACGCTCCTGCTGGGGATCGGCGAGGAATCGAAGATCAGCATCGTTGCCTACGCTGCGTTCTTCCCCGTGCTGCTCAACACGATCGCAGGCGTGAAGACCGTGGATCCCCTGCTCATCCGGGCCGCACGCTCACTGGGACTGAACAACGTCCGGCTCTTCCAGAAGGTCATCCTGCCCTCTGCGGTGCCCACCATCTTCACCGGTATCCGCATGGCCGGCACCGCGTCCATCCTGGTGCTGATCGCGGCCGAAATGGTCGGAGCCAAGGCCGGCTTGGGCTATTTGATCGTGAACGCCCAGAGCAGCTTCCTCATCCCGGACATGTACGCGGGCATCCTCACTGTGTCCCTGCTGGGGCTTGCCGTGAACTTCCTGTTGGTCGCCCTGGAACGGCATTTCTCCCGCTGGCGCACCGCCGTCGGTTCTACCGCCTGATTTTGTACCCGTGGCACCCCGCCACACCCATCACTGAAAGAAAAGGAAAGAAACCATGACTGTCATTACCGAAACCAAGCTCGAGTTTGCCAAGCTGGGTTCACGCATCGGCGCCGAGATCCGTGGCCTCGACATCTCCGGTGACCTCAGCGCGGAGACCGTCGCACAGATCCGTTCGGCGCTCAACGAGCACAAGGCGCTGGTGTTCCGGGAAGCGAACATCTTCACCGACGAAGCCCAGGTGAAGTTTGCCTCGCACTTCGGCCCTTTGACCAAGGCGCACCCCACGGTGGCTTCGGTTGAGGGCGAAGAGAACGTCCTGCCGGTGGACAGCGAGAACGGTTCGGCCAACAACTGGCACACGGATGTCACGTTCGTAGTGAACCCACCGCAGGCCTCCACGCTCCGCAGCATCGATCTTCCGGCATACGGCGGGGAGACGCTGATTGCCTCCTCGGCGGGTGCCTACCGCGATCTGCCGGAGGAACTGCGCAACTTCGCGGACACTCTCTGGGCCATCCACACCAATGACTACGACTACTCCGTGCCCAAGAACCTGGAGCACGCCAACGCCGAGGAACGCCGCAAGGAGTTCACCCGCCTGAAGTTCGAGACGGCCCACCCGGTGGTGCGTGTCCATCCGTTGACCGGCGAGCGCGGATTGTTCATTGGGGGCTTCGCGCAGCGGCTGCGGATTGTCGGCCTGTCCAACACTGAGTCGAAGGACATCATCCGCTTGCTGCAGGCGTATGTGACGCGTCCGGAGAACGTGGTCCGCGTGAACTGGGAACCCAACCAGGTGGTGCTGTTCGACAACCGGATCACCCAGCACTACGCACCGGACAACTACGACGGCCAGCCGCGCAAGCTGAACCGCGTAACCATCGCCGGTGACATCCCCGTGGGTGTAGACGGCAAACTGAGCCAGTCCATCCAGGGCGATTCGAGCACCTACTCCGTGGTGGCTGACGCTTCGTAGGGGGCCTTATGTGTTGCTGTTGTCACCCAACTGAGTCGCAGTTAAGCCCGTTTTGAGCTCTCATAACGCGCACTACTGCGACTCAGTTGGGTTAAGGGAGGTTGTTTCCGCGGGCCGTGGTCCAGAGGCCGTACCACTCTTCGCGCGACATGGTTGCCGCTACGTCGGCGGCCTGGGCGCACGCTGCGATCCGTCCCGGATTGGTGGTGCCCACCACGGGCGAAATCCGTGCCGGGTGCTTCATGAGCCAGCCGAGCAGGACGGATTCGGGAGTGGCGTTCTTCTCCCCTGCCAGCCGTTCCAGCATTGCGGCCGTCGCCGTATCAGCTGGGTTCAGCCCGCCTGCTCCGGTGTACCGGCCTTGCGCCAAGGAACCGTAGGCCTGGAGCTCAATCCCGTTTGCCATGCAATGCTCCAGTGTCCCGTGCGGAAAGCTGGTTGCGGCGCCCTCGGGATGGTTGACCAGCACAGTGCTCTCCAGCCAATCCCGCTTCAGCAGGCTCATTTCCAATTGGTTGGCCACGATGGGCGTCTCCAGCCGGTCCTGCAGGTAGGCGATCTGCGCACCGGACATATTGGACACACCCAAGTGCCGCACCTTGCCTTCGGCCATCAACTGCCCGACGGCGTCAGCCACCTCGCGCGCGTCCATGAGGGGATCGGGTCGGTGCAGCAGGAGGATGTCCACATAGTCTGTCTGGAGCCTTTTCAGGCTCTGGTTGACCCGCTCCAGGATGGCTTCGCGGCTGAGGTCATAGTGGGTATCCAGCCCCCGCTCCCCGAGCCGGATTCCGCACTTGGTCTGTAGCTGGACCGATTCCCGCAGGCCTTGCGAACGGGCGAGGACTTCCCCAAAGACGGCCTCTGATTTGCCGCTGCGGTAGATATCGGCTTGATCGAACAGTTCGATCCCGATCCCCTGTGCGGCTTCGATCACGGCAGCAGCCTGGTCGATCTCCATGGAGCCGTAAGACGTGCCATCCCACGGACCGCCGAGTCCCATGCAACCGTAAATGAGGCGTCCCCGCCCGTTCGTATGAGTCATTGGTGCCGGCGCCTAGGCGTCCCGGACTACCCACGCGGTGGTGTCGGCGGGCAGCTTGCCGTCTTCCAACGGTCCGCTGCTCACGACGACGGTCCCCGCCGGAAGCTCGAAGGCTTCGGTTCCGAAGTTGGTCACCGTCTCCCAGCCACCGTGGCGGCTGAAGTGCAGCACGTCCGGGTTGCCGGTCTCCACCCATTCGAGTTCTTCATCGGTCTGGAGTTCACTGCGGAGGCGAAGTGCCTTGCGATAGAGCTCCAGCGTGGAGCCCTCCACGCCTTCCTGGGTGGACACTGCGTAGTCCTTGAACCAGGCAGGCTGCGGCAGGTGTGCTGTGCCGCCGCCGAAACCGAAGGCGGACCCTTCCGGGGTCCAAGGCAACGGAACGCGGCAGCCGTCGCGGCCGATCTCCACGCCCTTGTTGCGGAAGAAGGACGGGTCCTGGCGCTCGGAGTCGGGAATCTCCGTGACTTCGCGCAGGCCCAGCTCTTCGCCCTGGTACAGGTAGGCCGAGCCGGGAAGTGCAAGCAGGAGCAGTGATGCCGCACGGGCACGCTTGAGGCCGAGTTCAATGTCCAGTTCGGCGGCCGGGGCACCGGCCAGCAGCCAGCCCTTGCCGTCCTGGCCCTTGGGTTCGGTGCCGGTGATGTCCTGCGCTGCGTTGGTTCCCTGGGCTACGGACCCACCCTTCGGCAGCCCGTAGCGGGTGGCGTGGCGGACGACGTCGTGGTTTGAGAAGACCCACGTGGAGGAGGCGCCGGATTCCTTGGCGGCGACCAGGTTGTCCGTGATGATCTTCTTGAACGAGGCAGCGTCGAAGTCCGACTGCAGGAGGTCGAAGTTGAAGGCCTGGCCAAGTCCTTCCGGGCTGGCATAGCGGGCACGGCGGGACTCATGGACCCAGGCCTCGGCGACGGCGGTGCGCGGCGGGTTGTACTCGTTGAACAGCTTGCGCCATTCCGCGTAGACCTCGTGGACTTCGTCGCGGTCCCAGAACGGGTGCGAACCATCAATGAAGCCGTCTGTGTTGTGGGCCTTGGCGGCCAGGTCCGCCTTCATAGGCATCGGCTCGGAGAGGTCCTTGGCCATGCCATGGGCAACGTCGATCCGGAAGCCGTCCACCCCACGGTCTGACCAGAAACGCAGGGTCTTCAGGAAGTCCTCGCGGATTTCCGGGTTTTCCCAGTTAAAGTCCGGTTGTTCCTTGGCGAAGATGTGCATGTACCACTGGCCGGGCGTGCCGTCGGGTTCGGTGATGCGCTCCCAGATGGGCCCGCCGAACACGGAATCCCAATCCGACGGCGGCAGCTCACCGTTTTCGCCGTTGCCATCGCGGAAGATGTAGCGGTTACGGGCTGCGGAACCCTTGGGCGATGCCAGTGCTTCCTTGAACCATTCGTGGCGGTCCGAGGAGTGGTTGGGCACGATGTCCACCACGAGCTTGATCCCCGCGTCGTGGAGGGCAGCGGCCATCTCGTCGAAGTCCTCCAGCGTTCCGAGCTTGGGATCCACATTGCGGTAGTCGTCCACGTCGTAGCCACCGTCGGCGAGAGCTGAGGGGTAGAACGGGCTCAGCCACACGGCGTCGACGCCGAGTTCCTTCAGGTACGGAACCTTGGCGGTGATGCCCTTGATGTCGCCCAGCCCATCACCGTTCGCGTCGTAGAAGCTGCGCGGGTAGATCTGGTACACCGCCGCCTGGCGCCACCAGTTGGGGTCGGCCATGCGGTCGGAGTGGGACAGGTTTGCCTTGGTGGCGGAGGTGCTCACGAAACTCCTTTGATTTAGATTCTAAATTTAGTTCCCGAACCAGTATCTGACGGCTGGCCCGGCAGGTCAACACTCAGCCCTTGACGGCCCCCTGGGTCACGCCGGCCATGACCCACCTCTGCGTAAACAGGTAGGCAACGATCGCCGGAGCCATGGCCATCAAGTAGGACGCAAAGGACACGTGGTAGTTATTGCTGAATTGAGTCTGGAACAGACTTTGCCGCACTGGAAGGGTTTGCAGCGCAGGATCGGAAATGATCAGGGACGGCATCATGAAGTCGTTCCAGGCATAGAGGAAGGCGAAGATCCCCACAGTTGCACTCATGGGTGCCAGCAGCGGGAAGATCAGCCTCCAGAACGTCTGCCACGTGGTTGCCCCGTCGATCCTGGCACTCTCCTCCAACTCCATGGGGATCGAGCGGAGGAAGGCGGTGAACAGGAGCACGCTGAAGCTCAACTGGAACATGGTGGCCAGCAGGATGACGCCGAGGGGATTGTCCAGGCCCAGGCGGCCGGTCAACTGGATCTGCGGCAGGGCCACAACGGGGAATGGGATGAACATAGCGGCCAGCAGGTAGAAGAACGAATACCGGAAGAGGCGGCGGTCCCAGTTCCGGACAATGGCATAGGAGGCGAACGCCGCCAACACAATAGTGGCCACAACTGTTCCCGCGGTCACCAGCAAGGACATGGCCGCACCCACAGGGAAGTTGGTCAAGGTCCAGGCCTGGACGAATCCGTCCAGGCTGAAGGGAGCGGGCAAGGAGAAGGCGTTGCCATCCACCGCCTGGGCCTGGGTCTTGAACGCCATGGACACCGTGACGTAGAGGGGCAACAGGACCGTCACCGCGCACAGGATGAGGATGGTGCTTCCGGACCAGTTGATCCGTTCCGGCTTGTTGGGAGATTTCCGTTCATCAGTCCCGCCAGTGGAGGGGGCTGGGATATCGAGAGTTGCTTGTGTGCTCATCAGAGGGCATTCCGTCCGCGGGTCAAGGAGAGCTGTACGAGGGAAATAAGGATGGCAACCACGAAGAAGATGGTGGCATTGGCCATCTGGTAGGCGTAGTCGCCGCCGTTGAAGCCGGTGATGACGGTCATGGCAATGCTCCGCGTCGAGGTCCCCGGACCTCCGTTAGTGAGCCCCACGATGATGTCGTAGGCGTTGAGGAAGCCCTTGAACCCCAGGATGACGTTGATGACCACGTAGCCGGCCACGAGTGGAAGCGTGATCTTCAGCAATTGCTGGACCTTGCCGGCACCATCGAGTTCCGCAGCCTCATACACGTCACCGGGAACGGCCACGAGACCAGCTATGTAGATCAGCAGGGAACCGGGGACAGCCTGCCAGGCGGTGACCAGTACGACGGCGACCCAAGCGAGGTCCGGATTGGCCAGGAGGCTGCCTTCCAGCCACGGAATCCCGGCGGCCGTGCCCAGTGCCGGGAGCGAATTGGAGAAGAGGAAGTTGAAAACGTAGGCGATGATGATGCCGGAAACCACCATGGGAATGACGAAGACGGTCCGCAGCGCAGACTTCATCCGGACGCGGGAGGTCAGCCCCACAGCCAACAGGAATGCGATCACGTTCACCACGATCACCGTCACGATCGAGAACCCAAAGGTGAAGAGGTAACTCTGCAGGATCGCAGGGTCGCTGAAAATGGCGATGTAGTTGGTCAGGCCCACGAACTCCCAGTCACCGATTCCGATGGAGTCCGTGAAGCTGAAGAAGATCCCGATGACGCCGGGCACGGTGATCGCCAAGGTGAAAAGAACGAGGCTTGGCAGGAGGAACAGGTAGAAGATCGGCTCGACCCGCCGGGTTCGACGGCGGCCGGGTGCGGGATTCGCTTGCGCACTGCGCCCGCTGGCAGGGCGTTTGGATGACGTTGAAGTGGTGAGGACGGACATTTATCTGGCTCCCTGTGTCTGCGCTACTGGCGGTAGGCCAGGCGTGCCCAGTCTGCGTCGAGTGTACGGAGGGTGGATGTGGGGTCTGCGCCAAACACGAGTGCCTGGGTGTAGTTCATGATCGGGATGGTCTTTGGAACCAGCACGGACGGCCCCTGGTACACCTGGGCGTTGTCGTAGTACTTCACCATTCCCTCGATCCGGGGATCGGCAGCGCCGGCCGCATCCTTGGTGGGCGTGAAGCCCAGTTGCGACTGGTTGTAGGCGTCGATGACTTCGGGCCGGTACAGGTACTCCAGGAAGTCACGGGCGGCATCCTTGTGCTGGGACGCCTCCGGAATCCACGCGGCGAGGTCCACGTTGACGCGGACGCGCAGGTCCTGCGGGTTGTCCGTCATGGGAAGCGGAAAGGTTCCCAGTTCCAGGTCGGGAGCCGTCTTGGCCACTTCGCTGAAAGCCCACGGCCCCTGCAGGTACATGGCGGCCTTGCCCTGGGAGAAGGCAAGGTTTCCGTCCCCGTAAGCCCTGCTGGCAGCGTCCTTGTTGACGTACTTTTTGGCCAGGGTCAGCATCTTTTCCACCGGCTGGCCAAAGTCCTTCTGGAACGAAGCCTCGGAGCCGGGCCCAACGGCAGTGCCTTCGGAGGCCAGCTTGTCGAAGAAGCCAAGGGTGTCCACTTGGCCACCCACCGCATAGTCGAACCAGCCCTGGGCGATGGTCCAGTCGTCTTTCCATGTGGCATAGAACGGCGTCACTCCGGCAGCCTTGAGCTTCTCGCACGCGGCAATCAGCTCGCTCCAGGTGGTAGGTACCTTGATGTTGTTGGCCGCGAAGATTTGCTTGTTGTAGATCACCGAGGAAGCCATGACCGAATAGGGCAGGGCACTGGTGCGGCCGGGGTAGGAACCGTACTGGTCCATGAGCGGCTGGAGGTCTTCGCGGACGCGGCTGGCTGCACCCGTGCCCGACAGATCGCTCAACGCACCCCGCTGGACAAAGCGCGAGGTCTCCATGTTGTAGTTTGCCAAGGCGATGTCCGGCGGATTGCCGCGGACAAAGCTTGCCGAGACCACATCGACGCCGGACGTATCCAGCACCACTTCCGTGTGGTCCTGCGAGGCGTTGTACTCGGAGACGAGCTTTGTCATGAAGCCAATCGCTTCGCGCTTGCTGAAGGTGAAGCGGATGGTTTCCTTCCCGTGCTCTCCTGCACATCCCGAAAGAAGGCCGGCAAGCAATGCCAGCCCAAGGCCCATGGCGGCCCAACGTTTCTTGCGTGTCACTTTCACAGACACGTGGTCCTTTCGTCGTGCGGCCCCTCTGCCGCATGCCAACGGGGTGATGGCGCGCGACACCACCCCGGGATTTTAGATAGGAGATAAATTTATTACCTGTCGCAAGTATTGTGTGAGGGCCGCCACACCGTCAAGCTCGAAGACGTAACACGGGGAAGTCTAAATTTATGTACTAAATTTAGAGAGGCCGATACCTCTCTCCACCGGCGGCCAGGAAAGGTGGGAACACACCATGCTCACTGGAACGGCGCCCTCAACCCAGTTGGTACGCAGGCTCAACGCCGGTGCGATGCTCAAGGCCATGCGCGGTGCAGGGGTCGTCACCGGAACCGAGCTGATGGCCCAAACGGGACTCTCCCGGGCAACCGTCATTTCCATTTGCGACGAGCTGGTCCGGCTCGGCTGGCTTCGGGAACTCGAAAACCAGCGCGGCGCGGGCGATTATGTCAAGGGACGCCCGGCCCGCCGTTTCGTGTTCGACGACGGCGCCGCCAGCGTCCTGGGCATCGACATCGGCGCCAACAAGATCACCACGATCGTCGCCGACATGGCCGGAAACCCACTCTCGCAGGTCACCATGCCCTTCCGGACATACAACGTCTCCGCGGCCGAACGCGCCGACGTGCTGGACAAGATCGCGGCCAACGCCTTGCAGGAGGCCGGGGTTCCCGCGGACTCCGTCCTGGCAGTATCCGTTGGCGTGGCCGCACCCGTCAGCCGGGAGGGCGAGGTCCTCACCGTCCAGGAGTTCTGGAAATCCTTCGATGTCCGCCGGATCGTGTCCGAGCGCCACGGCTGGCATGTCCTCCTGGAAAACGACGCCAACCTTGCAGCGCTTGCCGAACGATGGCAAGGGACGGCCCAGGGTGTGGACAACCTGGTGGTCATGCTGGCCGGAGACCGCTTGGGTTCCGGGATCCTCGAATCCGGCCGTCTCCTCCACGGCCAGGTGGGCGGCTTCGGTGAACTGGGATTCCTCAACAACATGGACGGCGTGGGTAACACGTACGGAATCGCGTTCTATGCCACCTTGGCGGGCCGTGAAGCCATGCAAGACCAGGAAGAGACAAGCCTCCGCGGGCTCTGTGGCGGCAACCCGGAAGACCTGACCGCCGAGATGGTCTTCGCAGCAGCGGCCGAAGGAGACGGTGCCGCCCTCAGCGCCCTGGACCGGGTGTCACTGCGCATGGCGAGGGTCATCGGGTCCATCAGCACGTTGGTCAACCCGGAACTCGTGGTGCTCGCCGGAGGGGTGGCAGCCTCCGCGGGGACGTTGCTTCCGGGCATCCAGCAGCACCTGACGGAGTTCACCTTCACTCCCCCGAGGTTGGCCACCTCCACCCTGGGGGAAGGCATTGTCTCGCTCGGAGCCATCCGGCACGCCTTGGACTACGTGGAAGAGCACGCACTGGATCTCTCTCCTTCGTCCCTGCCAAAGCGGGCTTCCTGACACAACCCCGCTGGAGGCTCCGGCCTACTCCGGCATGGACATGGTCCGTAGGTCCAGCTGCCGGAGAACCCGGTCGGCAACCTCCGGATCCGTCCCCGGTTCGTTACGGGCCTGCACAACTTCCAGCCGGGCAGCGTCCAAGGCGATGGTCTGCACCGTGATGGCCAATTCCCGGCCGCGCTCGCGCTTCTCCGCGGCGGACTCATTCTTGAGCGTTCCATCCAGCAACTCGGCGTGCAGGCGGCGCATCTTTTCCTTGACCAGGGCCACCTTCTCCGGCGGCAACTCCTTCATGAGGTCATGCTCCTTGAGTGCCGCCACCGCGGCCGTCTGGGCACGCTTGGCCAGCAACCGGGCCGCGTCCTTCTCGTGCGAGCCGTCCTCGGTGGCTTTGAGGACACGCATGAGCCACGGAAGCGTCAACCCGGGCACCACCAGCGTGGCCAGCAGCACCGCGCAGGCGATCACCAGGATCTCGTGCCGGGCCGGGAAATCGCTGCCGTCCGGAAGGGTGAGCGGAAGCGCCAGCGCCAGCGCCAGGGTGGCAAGCCCCCGCATGCCGCACCACGTCAGGATGAGTACTTCCTTGGGCGTCGTAGGCTGCAGGAGATTCCTGCGCCGGTTGGCGGACAGCGCCAGGAGACCCAGCCAGAGGTAGCGCACCACGAACACCAGCACGCAGATCACCACGGCCATTCCGATCATGCCAAAGATGGCCGTGCCCTCATCCCGGATGACATGACGGATCTCCAGCCCCACCAATCCGAACGCCAGGCCCGTGGCCAGGAGTTCCACCACATCCCAGAAGGCGTTCCGGGTAACCCGCTCGGCGGCGTCCTGCGGGCGGGCGTGGCGTTGCAACTCCAAGGCGGTGACGACGACGGCCACCACGCCTGAGGCGTGCAGCTCTTCAGCCAGGATGTATGCGGCGAACGGAACAACCAACGTCACTGCGCTCCTGGCCACCATGGAGGACACCAGCTTGGTAATGACCTTGGTGAGCCAGCCCATGGCGATGCCGATCAGCACGGCGAGTGCCGCGCCGATGACGAACTGGAGGATGATTCCCGGGCCTACCTCGCTGCCGGCCAGTGTGGCCGCCACTGCCGCCTGGAAGATCACGATGGCGGCTGCGTCGTTGAACAATCCCTCACTCTGCAGGACAGTGATCAGCCGACGCGGCATGTGCACCCGGCCCGCAACGGATTCCACCGCCACAGGGTCCGGCGGCGCCACCATGGCCCCCAAGGCGATCGCCGCCGGAATACCGATCCCCGGGATCATGAGCCAGGCGGCTCCCGCCACTGCTGCGGTGGAGACCACCACCAAGGCCACGGCCATGAGCAGCAACGTCCTCCACCGCACGCGGAACACAGCCCACGAACTCTTCTGCGCCGTGGCGAAAAGTAACGGCGGAAGGAAGATGGGGAGGATCAGTTCCGGGGAAATCTCGAACTCGGGGAACCCCGGAATGAACGTCAGGGCCACCGCCAGCAGCAGCATCAGCACCGGATAGGGAAGGCGGAGCCGGTCCCCCAAACCAACAGCCACCACCGTTGCAAGCAGCAATCCGATAATCAGCGCCAATTGATCCATAGTTCCGCTTTCCCCATGAGTATGTCCGTACTTCAGCGGACCACGCCGCGAAAGTTCCCTACCAACATATCCCGGGGCCAGGGCCTCACTCCCCGGTCAGGGCGTCCACTACGTCCACGGCGCCATCCTTGAACCTGATAGTGCGGTTGACCGTTTCCGGGAGTTCCAGGACCGCCGCGGCCACCAGGGCCACATTGGTCCGGGAAGTCTGCGTGCCGTCGCCCGCGTTCGCTGGATCCACCTCGATCTGTCCCGTCGGAGGCACATCCGTCAGTGTCCCCGGCCCCAAAACCGTCCAGTCCAGCGACGTGCTGCGCAGGTAGTCGTCGGCAGCTGCCTTGGCTTCGGCGTATGCGAAGAAACCGTGATCCTGGGGGACGCCGTGGTCCTTCGCCGCGCCGAGGTAGGAAACCATCACGTAGCGGTTGACGCCGGCTTCGGCAGCCGCGTCGATGGAGCGGATCGCTGCGTCGCGGTCGACGGCATAGGTCCTCGCCGGGTTGCCTCCTCCGGCACCCGCCGACCAGACCACTGCGTCATGGCCCGTGAGCGCCTGGGCGAGTTCCGCCGTCGTCGAACTTTCCACGTCCAGTACCTCGGCGACGGCCCCGGTTGCCGTGACATCCGACACATGGTCGGGATTCCGGACGAACGACGTGACATCGTGACCTTCGCCACTCAGAATCCTGGACAGATGCAGGGCCACCTTGCCGTGGCCGCCAATGATTGCGATTCGGCTCATGCACCCATTCTGTCCCACATCGGCCCCACGCGGCGCGGCAACAAAAAAGGCCCGCAGGTGAAAACCTGCGGGGCCTTGCTCTGTAGCGGTGGGGAGGCTCGATCTCCCGACCTCACGATTATGAGTCGTGCGCTCTAACCAACTGAGCTACACCGCCACGGATGAGAAAAGCCTGCGTCAGCCGGTCAAAACCGCCTTGACGCAGGCCCTCATCCAGAGCCCCCCACCGGAATCGATCCGGTGACCTCGTTCTTACCAAGAACGCGCTCTACCACTGAGCTAGGGGGGCAACGAGTAAATACTCTACCGGAGGTTTTCCGAAGCTCCAAATCGGCGCAAAGACGGGGAAAAACAGCTCCGACACAATTTGCGAACCGGCCAATTTCCTGTTCTCAAAGGGGCCATTTCAGGGCAGACGGAGCACCTGTCCGGGGTAGATCGCGTCCGGGTTCGGCACGGTGTCTGCGTTCGTCGCGATGAGCGCTCCAAGGTCCACTTTGAACTGGGCCGCGATGCCGGCCATGGTGTCCCCTGGCTCCACCACCACCTCCGTGACGCGCGGAGCCACTCGCCCGGCCTGACCGGCCCCCGCAGCGGCCTCCACGGCGGCGTCCTGGCCCGCCTGCCGCACCTCCGGGTCCGAAGGCTCCAGGCCGACGTCGTGCGCCTCCTGCGCGGCCGCCGCGGTGGCTGCCGCCTGCTGTTCGGCCGCCTGCGCTGCCGCGGCCTCCGCGGCCGCCGTGTCCGAGGCGGAAACCTCGACGGCGGCAGCGTCCTCGGCCGCTTGGCGCGCCGTCGACTCCCCGGCAGCGTGGTCCTTGTGTCCCAAACCGAGGTTCTTCTTCACGTTGTCCAGGAATCCCATGGCTCGATGGTACGGCGGGTGCCAGTGGCAGGGAACCCGCCGCGTTAAACGACCCAGGGGCCGGCTCGAAAGCCGACCCCTGGGGATGTTGCTGGGTTTACCACTTGCCCTTGCGGTTGAAGTCGCGGTGGCCGCCTTCGCCGCCGCCGCGGGGCTTGCGGGCACCGTCGCCGTGACCGCCGAAGCGCGATCCGCTCGACTGGCCACGGTCACGGTCGCCGTAGCTGCCGGAGGTACGCTCGCTGTAGGAGCGGCCGCCACGGTCTGCCGAGGAGCGCTCACCATCGTTGCGGCGGAACTCCTTCTTGAAGCCACCGTTGCCCTTGAAGTTTCCGCCGCCACGGCCACCGGAGTAGCCGCCGCGATCGCCTTCACCGCGGGGCTTGCGTCCCGTGTCCAGCTCGAGGTGGATCAGCTCGCCACCAATCCGGGTACGGGACAGGGCGCGCAGCTGCTCGGGGCTCAGGTCCGCGGGGAGCTCAACCAGGGAGTGGTCCGAGCGGATGTCGATGCCACCGATCTGCGAGGACGAGATGCCACCTTCATTGGCGATGGCGCCCACGATCGAACCCGGCATGACGCGCTGGCGGCGTCCGACGGCGATCCGGTACGTGGCGTTGCCCTCGGTCAGGGCTCGGGACGGGCCGCGGGAGTTGAAGCCGTCCTTGCGTTCGCGCTTCTGGAATTCCGGTGCTGCAGGGAGGTCCTTGACCAGGAGCGGCTGGCCACCCTGTGCCATGACAGCCAGGGCTGCGGCGATCTCGGCAGCCGGAACCTTGTGTTCTTCCTCGTAGGAAGCGATGAGGTCGCGGAACAGCGAAACATCCTCGGACTCAAGGGTTTCGGTGATGCGCTCGGCGAACTTGCCCAGGCGCAGGGAGTTGACCGTCTCCGCCGTCGGCAGGTGCATCTGCTCCACCGACTGGCGCGTGGCCTTCTCGATGGCACGGAGCAAGTACTTCTCGCGCGGGGTCATGAAGAGGATCGCGTCACCACTGCGGCCTGCACGTCCGGTACGGCCGATGCGGTGGACGTAGGACTCGGTGTCGTGCGGGATGTCGTAGTTCACGACGTGGCTGATGCGCTCCACGTCGAGGCCACGGGCGGCGACGTCGGTTGCCACCAGGATGTCGATGCGGCCCTCGCGCAGGGCGTCAACCGTGCGCTCACGCTGCTGCTGCGGGATGTCGCCGTTGATTGCGGCAGCCTGGAAGCCGCGGGCCTTCAACTTGTCGGCGAGGTCCTCGGTGGCCATCTTGGTGCGCACGAAGGCGATGACGCCGTCGAACTCTTCCACCTCGAGGATGCGGGTCATCGCGTCCAGCTTGTGCGGGCCCATGACCTGCACGTAGCGCTGGCGGATGTTGGAACCCGTGGAGGTCTTGGACTTGACCGAGATCTCGGCGGGGTCGTTCAGGTACTGCTTGGACATGCGACGGATCTGGCCGGGCATGGTGGCGGAGAACAGTGCCACCTGGCGGGTCTCCGGGGTCTGCTGGAAGATCTGCTCCACGTCATCGGCGAAGCCCATGCGCAGCATCTCGTCGGCTTCGTCCAGCACCAGGTACTGGAGTTCGGAGAGGTCCAGGGAACCCTTGGAGATGTGGTCGATAACGCGGCCGGGGGTACCCACAACAACCTGGGCACCGCGGCGCAGGCCAGCGAGCTGCGGGCCGTAAGCCGAGCCACCGTAGACGGGCAGGACGGTGAAGTCGTCCATGTGCTTGGCGTAGGAGGTGAAGGCCTCAGCCACCTGCAGGGCGAGCTCGCGCGTCGGAGCCAGGACCAGGGCCTGGGTCTTGCGGGAGGGACCGTTGAGGTCGTGGAGCTCGGCAAGCCGGGACAAGGCAGGAACAGCGAAGGCTGCGGTCTTGCCGGTACCGGTCTGGGCCAGGCCAACGACGTCGCGGCCTTCGAGGAGCAGCGGAATGGTGGCGGCCTGGATGGGGGACGGCTTCTCGTAGCCAACATCCTGGAGTGCTGCAAGGACGCGGCCGTCAAGGCCGAGGTCGGAGAAGCGGACGCCTTCCTCTTCGGTTTCGGCAGCGGGGGCGGTTTCAGCCGCAGGGGTTTCGACGGCGGCCGGTGCTTCCGGAGCGTCGCTCACGGTCTCTGCGGTCTCGGCGTCAAGGTTCTCGTTGAGAGTCTCGGGCATGTGGGGAAATTCCTCATCCATAGGGCGTCGGCGCGGCCCGGTTGGGCTTGGCCGCAGTACACGCGAAAGCCCGGCAAGGGTGCCCTGCTTTCGCAGAAGTCCGGCGCTGTCGCAATCCCATGGCAGGACTTCGCGCTGCATCTCTTGGCTGCTATCCCAGCAGTCTGTACAGCGTTTTCTTTAGCCGGCGCTCCCTATGAAAATGCCCGCACACAGTTTGCGGGCCCCAACACTTACCAGTCCTGCCTCAAAAATTGGGCAGGATAAAGGGAATTCCGGAGTGGGGGATGTATCCAGTGTAGGGCACGGGCAGGGTCCACCGCGACCTACACGGCGTCGGAGGCGGTGAGAGCTTGCGCACACCCCTCTGTGTGGGGCGGTGCTAGAGGCCGTTGCGGCGCAGGATTTTCTCGAACTTTGAGTGGTATTCATCCTGCAAACGGATCTCCCCGTCTGCCTCCGCGTCCAACAGTGCCTGGACGATTTCCGGGGTCGGTTCGCTGAACCACTGCCCCACTGTGATGCCGTGTTTGGGGACGAAGAGCCGATGGATGTGGTCGCCTGCCGAAATGCTCCCGGTCTTGACCACCCGCAGGTATGTTCCCACCCGACCCTCGGCGGTGAACCTCTTGACCCACTGCGGTTCTCCCAGCACCCGCTGGAACGTGGCGCACGGAACACGCGGCGAGGTCACCTCAACTTCCAGGTCGAGTCCAATCTTCCAGCGCTCCCCGATCACCGCTCCGGTGGCATCGATGCCTGCAACGCGGAGGTTCTCCCCGAAGATTCCCGGAGGCAGCCCGCGTCCCAGTTCGGCGGACCAGAAGTCGGCATCGTCCTGCGAGTAGGCGTAAAGGGCCTGGTCCTCTCCCCCGTGATCCTTGCGGCTGGCCTGCACATCTCCGTGAAGGCCCAGTTTGTGCACCTTGACGGGCCCCTCCACCGCGCGTTTGTCGATCGCGGTTACGCCCACGCTGCCCTCCGGATCCGGCAACAGTTGGTGGACTCGGCACACGGCAAGAAGGGAGGCGGTGTTCATGGGATCAGTCTACGGAAGCCCCCACCCCAACGCTCTCTCACCGAACGCCCCCTCCCCGCCGGACGCTCGTTACCTTTTTCGTAGCCTGTTTCCTGGTGCAGGATATGGGTGTGCTGGCCTGCCGGCTCCGGCATGATTTTGACGCTCTGTCGCTTGA